>CALMYM010000114.1 GCA_937873675.1 uncultured Alphaproteobacteria bacterium
GCGTCATCAGCCATCTCTTCCGCGACATCGCCGCCCATCGTCCCGGCCATCTCACCTCGGTCGGCCTCGGCACCTTCGTCGATCCGCTGAACGGCGGCGGCAAGCTCAACACCCGCACCACCGAGGACATCGTCGAACGCGTCCACATCGCCGGCGGCGATCATCTCTTCTACCGCGCCTTCCCGATCCAGGTCGGGATCATCCGGGCGACGACCGGCGATTCGGACGGCAATCTCACCATGGAGAAGGAGGCGCTGACCCTCGAGGCGCTGGCCATCGCCATGGCGGTGAGGAACTCCGGCGGCATCGTCATCGCCCAGGTCGAGCGCGTCGCCGAGGGCGGCAGCCTCAACCCGCGTCAGGTGAAGATCCCCGGCGTCATGGTCGACTGCGTCGTCGTCGCCCACCCCGAGAACCACTGGCAGACCTTCGCCACGCCCTACGATCCGGCCTTCTCGGCCGAGATCCGGGTGCGCGCCGGCTCGATCCCGGCGATGCCGATGAGCGAGCGCAAGATCATCGCCCGCCGTGCCGCGTTGGAGCTGAAGCCCAACGCCGTGGTCAATCTCGGCATCGGCATGCCCGAGGGCGTCGCCGCGGTGGCGGCGGAGGAGAAGATCATCGATCTCATCACGCTGACCGCCGAGCCCGGCGTCATCGGCGGCGTGCCGGCGAGCGGCCTCAACTTCGGCGCGGCGATCAACACGCAAGCGGTGATCGACCAGCCCTACCAGTTCGACTTCTACGACGGCGGCGGTCTCGACGTCGCCGTTCTCGGCCTCGCCCAGGCCGACGCCCACGGCAATCTCAACGTCTCGAAATTCGGCCCGAAACTCGCCGGCGCCGGCGGCTTCATCAACATCTCGCAGAACGCCAAGCGGGTGGTCTTCGTCGGCACCTTCACCGCCGGCGGGCTGCAGGTGGCGGTGGAGGACGGGAAGCTCCGGATCGTCAAGGAGGGCCACACCCGCAAATTCGTCCGCGAGGTCGAACACAAGACCTTCTCCGGCGCGCTCGCCGCGGCGCGCGGCAAGTCGGTCCTCTACGTCACCGAACGCTGCGTCTTCGCGCTCCGTCCCGACGGTCTCGAACTGATCGAGGTGGCCCCGGGCATCGACGTCGAACGCGACATCCTCGCCCACATGGCCTTCCGCCCGCTCCTGCCGCGCGACCCGGCGCCGATGAACCCGCGCATCTTCGAAGAGCCGACCATGGGCCTGCGCGAAGACCTGCTCGGTCAGCCGCTCGCCCAGCGTTTCGTCCTCGATCCGGCGCGCGGCGTCTTCTTCGTCAATCTCGAGCGCTACGCCCTGCGCCACGCCGCCGACATCGACGCCATCAGGTCGATCGTCGAGGAGAAGCTGGCGCCGCTCGGCGACAAGGTGCGGGCGGTGGTCAACTACGACAACTTCACCATCGTGCCGGAACTGCTCGACCCCTACACCGCCATGGTCCAGGGTCTGGTCGAGCGCTTCTATTCCGACGTCGCCCGCTATACGACGAGCGGCTTCCTCCGGATGAAGCTCGGCGACGCGCTCGCCGAACGCGGCCTCGCGCCACATATTTACGAGACCGTCGAAGCCGCCGCCAAGGCGCGCGGATCGTCCTGAGCCTTCGCCCGTCCTTCCTTTCCGCCCGTCCCATCGGAGGCGTTCCATGGATCTCGCCGATCTCTTCCCCGGCTTCGAAGCCAAGACCGTCGACACCGGCGAGGTGAAGATCTTCTGCCGCGTCGGTGGCCGGCCCGACGCCCCGCCGCTCGTCTGCCTGCACGGCTTTCCCGAGACCCACGTCATGTGGGCGAAGGTGGCGCCGAAACTCGCCGAACGCTTCCGCGTCGTTCTGCCCGACCTGCGCGGTTACGGTTGGTCGAGCGTGCCGGAGGTCGAGCCCGACCACGCCCAGATGTCGAAGCGCGCCATGGCCCGCGACGTGGTGGCGCTGATGGAGGAGCTCGGCCACGCCCGCTTCGCCCTCGTCGGTCACGACCGCGGCGCCCGCGTCGGCTATCGCCTCGCCCTCGATCATCCGGGGCGACTGACGAAGCTGGCCCTCCTCGACATCGTGCCGACTTCGGCGATGTGGGCGCGCATGGACGCCGGCTTCGCCATGAAGACCTACCACTGGCTCTTTCTCGCCCAGCCCGCGCCGATGCCCGAGCGCCTCATCGCCCGCGGTCCGGAGGAATGGCTCGAACACACGCTGGCGAGCTGGACCAAGGCGAAGGACCTCTCCGCCTTCGGCAAGAAGGCGTTGGCCCACTATCGCGCCTTCTTCTCCGTCCCCGAGCGCATCGCCGCCACCTGTGAGGACTATCGCGCCGGCGCGACCTTCGATCGCGCCCTCGACGAGGCCGATCTCGCCGGCGTCGGGCGCATCGACGTGCCGACCCTGGTGCTGTGGGGCACCGCCGGCATTCCCGCCGGCCCGACCGGCTCGGACCCGCAAGCCGGTCCGCTCGCCGCCTGGCGGCCCTTCATGGCCGAGGGAGCGCCGCTTGCCGGCGACGGCGTCGACGCCGGCCACTTCCTCCCCGAGGAGGCGCCGGAGGCGACGGCGGCGAAACTCCTGGCGTTCTTCTGACGATCGGGCCGGAGCCCTTTCCTTCGCGGTTGCGAGATCCCATGTGAGACCGGAGGGCATCGAAGATGCCCGACGGTATTCCGAACGCGAATTTCTCATGCCTTCGAGGCGAATGAGAAATTCGCGTGCCTTCGAAGGCCGGGTGCATCCGCACCTTCGGCCTTCGGAATGAAGGGACGTGCGGCGAAGGACGGAAGGCGATGTCCGAACCCAGGATCGGATTGGTGCTCGGCGGCGGCGGCGCCCGCGGCATCACCCACGTACCGGTGATCGAGGCGCTCGACGACCTCGGGTTGACCCCGACGGCGATCGCCGGCACCTCGATCGGCGCCGTCTACGGCGCCGGCCGCGCCGCGGGCCACACGGGCGCGGAACTGCGCGCCATGACGCTCGCGAGCTTCGGCAACCGCGCCGCGGCGCTCGCCAAACTGTGGGCGCTCCGGCCGAAGAAGCTCGGCGATCTCCTGACCTCCGGTTTCGGCCTCGGCCAGATCGATCCCGAGAAGATCCTCGCGACCTTCGCCGGCGAAGCCATCCGGCCGCGCTTCGAGGATCTCGCCATCCCGCTCACCGTCGTCGCCACCGACTTCTACGGCGGCCGCGCCGCGCTTCTGACCTCCGGCGACCTGCGCCGCGCCGTCGCCGCCTCGATGGCCATCCCGACGCTGTTCCGCCCGGTGACGATCGACGGCCGCGTGCTGGTCGACGGCGGCATCGTCGAGCCGGTACCGGTCGGGGCGCTGCCGGTCGAGGTCGACCTGCTCGTCGCCGTCGACGTCGTCTCCTATCCCGAACCGGCCGACGGCAAGGCGCTGCCCGGGGCGCTCGAGGCGGTGTTCGGCGCCAGCCAGCTGATGATGCAGCAACTCGCCGCCGCCCGTTTCGAACGCCATCCCCCCGACGTGCTGATCCGCCCG
>CALMYM010000115.1 GCA_937873675.1 uncultured Alphaproteobacteria bacterium
CATGGGGAGATGAAACCTCCCCACCTGGAGAAGCCGCCGTTTCCGCAGATGCACGTGAACACCACGTGGAAGTTCCGCGAGATGATCACCTTCCGCGACGAGACGGTGAAGCGGCTGGGCCTCGATCTGATCGAACACGTCAACGAGGACGGCGTGCGGGCGGGCATCACCCCGTTCACCCACGGGTCGTCGACCTACACCCATGTGATGAAGACCGAGGGGCTGAAGCAGGCGCTGACCAAGTACGGCTTCGACGCGGCCTTCGGCGGCGCCCGGCGCGACGAGGAGAAATCCCGCGCCAAGGAGCGCATCTTCTCCTTCCGCACCGCCAGCCACGCCTGGGACCCGAAGAACCAGCGTCCCGAACTCTGGCGGCTCTACAACGCCCGCGTCGCGCCGGGGGAATCGATCCGCGCCTTCCCGCTGTCGAACTGGACCGAGCTCGACATCTGGCAGTACATCCTGGCCGAGAACATCCCGATCGTGCCGCTCTATTATGCGGCGATGCGGCCGGTGGTGGAGCGCGGCGGCATGTTGCTGATGGTCGACGACGACCGCCTGCCGCTCGAGCCGGGCGAGACGCCCGAGATGCGGCTCGTCCGCTTCCGCACCCTGGGCTGCTACCCGCTCACCGGCGCGATCGACAGCCCGGCCACGACACTGACCGAGATCGTCCGCGAAATGCTGATCGCCCGAACCTCCGAACGGCAGGGACGCCTGATCGACCACGACGAGGCGGGCTCGATGGAAAAGAAGAAGCGCGAGGGGTACTTCTGATGGCGACGAGCATCCCTCTCGCGCACGATCCGCACGCCTTCGCCGAATATCTGGCCGAACAGGAGCGCAAGAGCCTGCTGCGCTTCCTGACCTGCGGCTCGGTCGACGACGGCAAGTCGACGCTGATCGGTCGGCTCCTCTACGACACCAAGCTGGTGTTCGAGGACCATCTGATGTCGCTCGCCCGCGACAGCCGCAAGTTCGGCACCACGGGTGAGGACATCGACCTCGCCCTGCTCCTCGACGGTCTCGAAGCGGAGCGCGAGCAGGGCATCACCATCGACGTCGCCTATCGGTTCTTCACCACCGAGCGGCGCAAATTCATCGTCGCCGACACGCCCGGCCACGAGCAGTACACCCGCAACATGGCGACCGGCGCCTCGACCTCGGACCTCGCCGTCCTCCTGGTCGACGCCCGCTACGGCATCGTCACCCAGACCCGCCGCCACGCCTTCATCGTGTCGCTGCTCGGCATCCGCCACGTGGTGTTGGCGGTCAACAAGATCGATCTCGTCGACTTCTCGTCGGAGGTCTTCGGCCGCATCCGCGACGAATTCGAGGCCTTCGCCGCCGACATGGGGTTCGAGACGATCGTCGCGGTGCCGATGTCGGCGCGTTTCGGCGACAACGTCACGGTCCGCTCGGAGCGGACGCCGTGGTACGTCGGTCCGACGCTGCTCGAACACCTCGAGACGGTCGAGGTCGAGGAACGGGCGCTGGCCAAGCCGTTCCGCATGGCGGTCCAGTGGGTCAACCGACCGAACCTCGACTTCCGCGGCTTCTGCGGTACCGTCGCCTCGGGCGAAGTCCGGCCCGGCGACAAGGTGGTGGTGGCGAAGTCCGGCAAGATCGGCACGGTCGCCCGCCTCGTCACCTACGACGGCGATCTCCAACAGGCCCAGGCCGGTGACGCGATCACCCTGGTGCTCGAGGAGGAGATCGACATCTCGCGCGGCGACCTCCTCGCCGCCCCGGAGGCGCGGCCGGAGGTCTCCGACCAGTTCGCCGCCCATCTCGTCTGGATGGCGGAGGACCACCTGCTCCCGGGCCGCCCCTATCTCCTGAAGTGCGGCACGCGGACGGTCGGCGCGAGCGTCACCGAGATCAAGCACGAGATCGACGTCAACACCTTCGACCATCTCGCCGCCAAGGAGCTGCGGCTCAATCAGGTGGCCTTCCTCAACCTCGCGCTCGCCGAACCGATCGCCTTCGACCCGTTCGCCGACAATCGCGAGACCGGCGCCTTCATCCTGATCGACCGCTTCACCAACGCGACCGTCGCCTGCGGCATGATCGACTTCGGCCTCAGGCGGGCGACCAACGTCCACTGGCAGGCGATCGACGTGACGCGCGAGGCGCGGGCCGAGCAGAAGAACCAGAAGCCGAAGGTGCTGTGGTTCACCGGTCTGTCCGGCTCGGGCAAGTCGACCATCGCCAACATCGTCGAGAAGAAGCTCGTCTCCCGCGGGATGCACACCTTCCTGCTCGACGGCGACAACGTCCGCCACGGCCTCAACAAGGACCTCGGCTTCACCGACGCCGACCGGGTGGAGAACATCCGCCGCGTCGGCGAGGTGGCGAAGCTGATGACCGACGCCGGCCTGATCGTCCTCGTCTCGTTCATCTCGCCGTTCCGCGCCGAACGGCGGATGGTGCGCGAGCTGATGGCGGACGGGGAATTCGTCGAGATCTTCGTCGACACGCCGATCGCGGAATGCGAACGGCGCGACGTGAAGGGCCTCTACGCCAAGGCGCGCGCCGGCAATCTGAAGAACTTCACCGGCATCGACAGTCCCTACGAGCCGCCGGAAGCGCCCGAGATCCGCATCGACACCACGGCGCTCTCGGCCGAGGACGCGGCCGAGCGCATCGTGCGGGCCATCGTCGAAGAATCGATGGATCCGAGCATCTGATACCGAACTCGAGACGTTTCGACCGGCTCGAAACGTCTCGCGTGATGGCGAGCGCGAACGCGCGGCGGCCGGTCGGGCCGGTCACGGGCGGGTGAGCCGGGCGAGACGCGCGGCGCACGCGTCGAGTTCGCATTCCCAGATCACCAGGACGCGGAAGCCGAGGGCGCGCAGCCCGCGGATCTTCGCCGCGTCGCGGCGGCGGTTGGCGACGAATTTCTCTTCCCAGAAAGCCCGGTTGTTCTTCGGCACGGTGGCACGGGTGCAGGCCGTGTGGTGGTGCCAGAAGCAGCCGTTGACGAAGATCGCCCAGCCGCGGCGGCGATTGGCGAAGTCGGGGGACCCCGGCAGGGTGCGGACGTTGCGGCGATAGTGGAGGCCGTGGGCGCGCAACAGGCGGGCGACCTCCTCCTCGGCGGAGGTCTTCGTCCGGCGGACACGGGCGAGCAGCGCCGAGCGTTCCGGCGACTGCGGGAGCGGCCGACCGGGACGGCGTTTCGGCTCGCGCTCGTCCGTCCCGCTCATCGGTTCACTCCGCCGCGCGTCGGGTCGCCGGCCGGCGCCCCGGCGGTGCCGGCCTCCCCTCCATCCTCCGTTCGCCATGGGCGACGACCCGTTCGAGCAATCCCACCGGCAGCCGCAGCTGGGTGCGTCGCAGGCGCCCGAGGAAGCCCTCGGTGGCGCGCAGCGACAGCGGCTTGCCGGGGTGGGCGAGGAAGTCGGTGAGGCCGGGGCGGTCGTGTCGGAGCGGATGCGTCGAGACGGCGACGCCATGGCGTCGCGTCCCGTCGAAGCGCGCCGCGAGCGGCCAGCGCGCCGCCTCGGCGAGGTCGCGGTCGCGACCGCGATCATGGGTGCCGGGGCGAGCCAGCCGCTCGCCGACCCAGCGCGCCACCGGCACGCTCACGGCATTGCCGACCAGCGACCAGCGCAGCCGTTCGAGGCCGATCTCGGCGGCGGGGCGGGTCCAGTCGGCGGGGAAGCCCTGCAGGCGCTCGGCGTCGCGGATCTCGGGGGTGACGATCTCCCCGCTCGGCAACAGGATCGCCGGAGGCGAGGGGATGCCGAGGGTCGAGCCGTTCTTCAGGGTCGGTACGCAGTCGCGACCCCAGCCGAGGCCGCGGATGCCCTCGTTCCAGTAGAAGCCGTGGGCATGGGTGGCGAGATCGGTCTCCGACTCGGTCGGCATCGCTTCGTCGGCGAAGAGCACCTCGGCCGGGTCGAGCACCCGGCTCGCCACCAGAAAGACCCGCTGGCGGCGCTGCGGCAGGAAGGCGAGGCTGTCGACGGTGCGGTAGGCCCAGCGATAGCCGCGCTCCTCGAAGGCGGCGGTGAGTCGCGTCATCGCCGCGCCGCCGTCGAGGCGGAGCATGAAGGAGACGTTCTCGAGCAGCACCGTCGGTGTGGCGCTCGCGTCCATCAGGCGGAAGACGTTGTCGACGAGGCCGGACTTGGCGCCGCCGATGCCGGCGGTGCGCCCGGCCTGGGAGAGGTCCTGGCAGGGGAAACCGGCGGTCATCAGGTCGTGGGCGGGGAGGCTTTCGACCTCGCGTACGTCGCCGCGGAGGGTCGCGCCGGGAAACCGCGCGGCGAGCACCGTCGCGGCCGGCGTCCAGCTCTCCACCAGCGCCTCGGCCTCGTGGCCCGCCGCCGTCAGTCCGCTCTCGAGCCCGCCGATGCCGGCGAAGAGCCCCGCCACCCGCATGGGCGATCCTCCGATTCGCGCCCATCCTCGAGCGCGCTCCGGGTGGCGTCAAGCCGCGCCGCGGCGGTCGCGTCAGGCGCCGGGGGCGGTGCGGTGGGGGCCGTGGCGGAAGGCGAAGCGGGAGTAGCCGTAGTAGGAGACGAACATGGCGACGCCGGAGCCGACCACCGCCGCCATCGGCGGCGACAGGTTGCGCCCGGCCCAGACGATCATCGGCATCGACCACAGGGTGAGGGCGTAGACGCCGTAGTTCACCAGCGCGGCGATGACCGCCACCAGGCCGTAGCGACCGCCCTCGGCGGCCATGCCGCGGGCGTCGGTGACGGTGCCGTGGGTCTTGAAGGTGAAGCGGCGGTTGATCAACCAGGTCACGGTCATGGCGGGGCCCCAGGGGGCGGCGCGGGGGGGATAGGGGGTCACCCCGCAGGCCACGGTGGGAGCCGGCAGGAGCGCGACCTCGCCGACGAAGCCGATGCCGCCGGTGAAGGCGAACTTGATCACCCGCTCCAGGCGCGCCGCGACAGGCGGGGAAAAGTACTTCTCCAGATCGATCATCGGAAATCGGACGTCCATGTGGTCGGGCCGGCCGCGTCGTACGACGTTCGGGGCGGCCGGGGAAGACCCCTGCGGGCCGATCGACCTGTGACGGTCGATCAAGCGGAGGAGTGTGGCGAAGCCGTGTTCGACGGCAGTTCAGCACGAAGAAATTTCGTTCGTCTGAACGCCGCGCCGATCGCGGCGGCGGGATTTCCCCGCGGGGCGGTTGACCGCGCCGCCGAGTTGGAGGATCTGTCGCGCATGGATCGCAGCCGCAGACCTACGAAATCGCCGAAACCCGCAGCGCCGACCGGCGGACGTCCCGCGCGTCCCGGCGGGGCGAGCGCGCGTCCGCGCCGTCCGGCGGAGGAGGCGGAACCCGTCGCCGCGTCACCGCGCGCGGTCGACCCGACCGCACTCGCGCCGCGCCGCGTCGCCGGCGATCCGCTCGCCCCGGAGATGCTGGAGATGGCGGGCTGGGACGACTATGCGCTGATCGACTCGGGTCACGGCCGCAAGCTCGAGCGCTACGGCCACGTGCGCCTCACCCGGCCGGAGGAACAGGCGCTGTGGGTGCCGCGACTGCCGGCCGAGACCTGGGAGGCGGCCGACGCCCATTTCACCGGCGACGTCGAAGAAGAAGGGCCCGGGCGCTGGCGCTTCAACGGGCGGATGCCCGAGACGTGGCCGATGCGCTTCGAAGCGGCGCGCTTCTCCTGCCGCTTCACCTCGTTCCGCCACACCGGCGTCTTCCCCGAACAGGCGGCCCACTGGCGCTGGATGCAGGGGGCGATCGGACGGGCGCGCGCCGCCGGTCGGCGGCCGAAGCTCCTCAATCTCTTCGGCTACACCGGCCTCGCCTCGCTGATCGCGGCGGAGGCGGGCGCCGAGGTGACCCATGTCGACGCGTCGAAGAAATCGATCGCCTGGGCCCGTGAGAACCAGGGCGAGAGCGGCCTCGATCATCTGCCGATCCGCTGGATCTGCGACGACGCGCAGAAGTTCGTCGCCCGCGAGGTGCGTCGCGGCAACCGCTACGACGCCATCCTGCTCGATCCGCCGAAATACGGCCGCGGGCCGGACGGCGAGGTGTGGCAGCTGTTCGAGCACCTCGCGCCGATGCTTCGGGCCTGTCGCGAGCTTCTCGTGGACGACGCCCTGTTCTCGATCCTCACCGTCTACGCCATGCGCTCGTCCTACGCCTCGTTCCACGAGTTGGTGGCCGAGGTGATGGGGACGCGCGGCGGGCGGATCGCTTCAGGGGAACTGTTCATCGCCGAAGATCCGGCGCCGGGAACCGACATCCGCCGCCGCCTCGCCACGTCGCTGTGGGTGCGCTGGACCGGGGAGGAGAACCGATGACCCGTCCGCCGCCGCGCGACGCCTCGCGCGATCTCTATCGCCGGGCGAAACCGAAGACCGCCGGGACGTCGCGGCCGGCGCCCGCGTCGCCGAGCGCCGCGAGCGATGCGGCCGGATCGAAGCTCGTCACCAGCCTCGCCAATCCGGTGGTCAAGGATCTGCGCGCCCTGCACATGAAGAAGGAGCGCGCCGAGAGCGGGCTCTTCCTCGCCGAGGGACTGAAGCTCGTCACCGACGCACTGGAGGAGAACTGGCCGATCCGCACCCTGGTCCATGCGACCCGCGTCGCCGACCAGCCGCTGGTGAAGCGGGCGATCGCCACGGCCAAGGCGCGCGGCGCGCTGGTGCTCGAGGTCTCCGACGAGGTGCTGACCAAGATCTGCCGGCGCGACAATCCGCAGATGGTGGTCGCCGCCTTCGAACAGCGGCTGCGGCGGCTCGACGAGCTGACCGAGCCGCGCGGCGTCTGGGTGGCGCTGGAGGGGATCAAGGATCCGGGCAACCTCGGCACGATCATCCGCACCGTCGATTCCGTCGGCGCGTCCGGGGTCATCCTCCTCGGCGACGTGACCGATCCCTTCGCCCTCGAGGCGGTCAGGGCGACCATGGGGTCGCTGTTCCACGTGCCGCTCGTCGCCGCGTCGCTTCCCGACTTCGTCGCCTGGAAGCGGGCGCGCGGCATCGCCGTCTGGGGGACGCACCTCAAGGGCGCGGTCGACTACCGCACGGTCGATTGGCCGGAGACCTGCGTACTGATGATGGGCAACGAGCAGTCGGGCCTCTCCGACGCCCACGTCGAAGCCTGCGACGGCATCGTCAAGATCCCCATGGCCGGCCGCGCCGACAGCCTCAACCTCGCCGTCGCCACGGCGGGGATGCCCTACGAGATCCCGGCCCACCGGCTGACGGTGGGAGTTCCCCGTCCCCCCGCCGAGCGGCAGCCC
>CALMYM010000116.1 GCA_937873675.1 uncultured Alphaproteobacteria bacterium
GCCGGCGCCGGCGAGATGATCCACGAGGCGGCCGTGCTGATGGAGTTCGGCGGCTCGGCCGAAGACCTCGCCCGCACCTGCCACGCCCACCCGACCATGTCGGAAGCGGTCAAGGAAGCGGCCCTCGCCGTCGACAAGCGGCCGATCCACATCTGATCGGATCGTCGGGATCGAACCATCGCGGGGCGCCTTCGGGCGCCCCGTTTCGTTTCGACAGGTCCGCTGATCAAGCCCTGGGATGCGTCTTGGCCCAGACGTCGAGGAGGCGCGCCGCGTCCACTCCGGTGTAGACCTGGGTGGTCGACAGCGAGGCGTGGCCGAGCAGTTCCTGGATGGTCCGGAGATCGCCGCCGGCGCCGAGCAGGTGGGTGGCGAAGGAATGGCGCAGCGCATGCGGCGTCGCCGTGTCGGGCAGGCCCAACGCGCCCCGCATCCGCTCCATCGCCAGTTGGATGATCCGCGGCGACAGCGGCCCGCCCTTCACCCCGCGGAACAGCGGCGCCTCGGCGTCGAGCGCGAAGGGAACGCGCCCGAGATAGTCCTCGATCGCCCGCACGACGATCGGCAACACCGGCACCACCCGCGTCTTGCCGCCCTTGCCGGTGACCCTGAGCGCCCGCACCTCGCCTCGTGGCGCGGTCGCCGGCGTCAGCGCCAGCGCCTCGGAGATGCGCAGGCCGCAGCCGTAGAGCAGCGTGAACACCGCCGCGTCGCGCGCCGCCACCCACGGCTCCTCGGCGAGGCTCTCGCCGGCGTCGGTCAGCCGCCGTGCGGCGGAGGCGATCAGCGGCTTCGGCAGGCTCTTGCCCGCCTTCGGGCTGCGCACCGCCCGATAGGGCGCGGCGTTGAGCCCTTCGCGCCGTTCGAGGAAGCGGGCGAGCGAACGCACCCCGGCGAGATTGCGCCCGAGCGAGCGCGCCCCGATCCCCTCCGCCCGGCGTCGGGCGAGGAAGGAGCGCAGATCCGCCGGCCTGAGCGACGACAGCGCCGCGATCGTCGGCGGCTCGCCGAGATGTTCGGTCATGAAGCGCAGGAACTGGGTGACGTCGCGGTCGTAGGCCTCCACCGTCTCCGGCGAGGCCCGCCGCTCGGCGGCGAGATGCCGCCGCCAGCGCTCGACCCCGTCGGCGAGATCGGGGGCGGCGAGGATCAGGATCTCGGGCGAAACGGGCGCGTTCATCGGATCGGTCTCGGCTGATCCGCCCATCCTCGGCGCCGCCGGTGAAGGGCGGGTTACCGAGGCGCCGCGGTGTGTCCGAGCGACCGGTGCGACGCCCGCCACGCCGCTCCACCCTCACCGCATCGAACAGCTCGGGTAGGGCGCCGCCTCGCCCGGCACCTTCGGGCAGAGGCGCACCACGCCGGTCGCCTCGACCATGTCGGGGCGCGGCGGCGTCGGATCCGCCGGCCCGGCCACCGCCGGCCCACGCCAGGCCCACTGCAGCGAGTAGCCGTTGCGCCGGCCGATGACCACCAGCATCGCCGCCACCTCGCTCGTCCGCCCCGCCGTGGTCGGCGACCGCCCACAGCCGACCGTGAACCGCACCGCATCGCGCGCGCCCTCGACCTTCACCGGTACGGGCTTGGAAAGCCCGAACGTGCCGGGGCAGGCCTTGCGGAAACCATCGGCGAGCCCCGCGGCGAAGACAGCGGCGTCCATGCCGGGCCGGTCGGCGAGGTCGCGGATCCCGGTCAGCGTGATCATCTGGGTCCAGCGCTCGACCGTCTCGCCGGCCGGCACCATCTCGTGGATGTAGCTCGGGCCACGCGTCGCCTCGAAGGCCGGCGAGAAGCCCTTCGGGATGTCGCGCAGGAAGAGCTCGCCGAAGATCGGCGTCACCGCCGTCACTCGAGGCGCCTTTCCCGTCTCCGCACCCTCGACCGGCGCCGCGACGGCGACGAGCCCGAACACCGCGACGATCCGTCTCCACAGCCCTGTCATGACCGCCCCCTCACGCTCCGAGCACACAGGATGCGGCTTCCGGCGGCGAAGCTCAATCCGCCGACGCGTCGGCCTCCCACCCCTCGCCTCGGCTCGCCCGCACGCCTATGTTCGCCGGACGTTCACGCCGGTACCGAATCGCATGGCCCGACCGATCGACGACCTCTTCGGCGAAGACCGCCCGCGCCCCGCCCCGGCGGGTCCGCGCGTCGTGCCCGTGCTGACCCCGGTCGCCCTCGACACCGCCTATTCCTATCGCGTCGCCCACGACCAGACGGTCGAGCCGGGCGCGATCGTCGTCGTGCCGCTCGGCCCCCGCAAGGTGCTCGGCGTCGTCTGGGACGACGAGCCGACGGGCAAGGCGCTGAAGATCGGCGACAACCGTCTGCGCGAGATCGAACACGTCTACGACGTGCCGCCGCTCACCACCTCGACCCGCCGCTTCGTCGACTGGGTCGGCCGCTACTATCTGATGCCGCGCGGCATGATGCGGCGCAGGGTGCTGCGGGCCCCGGGGGCCTTCGACCCGGAGCCGCCGATCCGCGGTGTCCGCCTCGCCGGTCCCCTGCCCGAACGCATGACCACCGCCCGCCGCCGGGTGATCGAGATGATGGAGGGCGGCTTCGCCTGGTCGCGCGTCGGCTTGGCCGCCTCCGCCGGCGTCTCGGCGAGCGTCGTCGACGGCCTGGTCACCCAGGGCACGCTGGAAGAGGTGTGGCTCGAACCCGGCCGCGCCCCCACTCGCCCCGACCCCGATCATCATCGCCTCGAGCTCAACCCCGATCAGACCGTCGCCGCCGAGACGTTGCGCGCCTCGGTCGCGCAAGGCGGTTTCCGCGTCGCCCTCCTCGACGGCGTCCCCGGCTACGGCAAGCCCGAGGTCTATTTCGAGGCGGGCGCCGCGGCGGTGGAGAAGGGCAAGCAGGCGCTGGTCCTCCTCCCCGAGATCGCGCTCACCGCCGAATTCCTCGACCGATTCGTCGAGCGTTTCGGGGTGAAGCCGGGGGAGTGGCACTCGGAGGTGACGCCGAAGAACCGAGCGCGGCTGTGGCGGGGCGTGGCGACCGGCGAAGTGTCGGTGGTGGTCGGCGCCCGCTCGTCGCTGTGGCTGCCGTTCCGCGATCTCGGCCTCGTCGTCGTCGACGAGGAGCACGACGGCGCCTACAAGCAGGAGGAGGGCGCGGTCTACCACGCCCGCGACATGGCCGTGGTGCGCGGCCGGCTCGGCGATTTCCCCGTCGTCCTCGCCTCGGCGACACCGTCGCTCGAGAGCTGGGTCAATGCCGAACAGGGTCGCTATCGCCGCCTAGTGCTCCCCGCCCGCGCCGGCGCCGGCCGCTTGCCCGAGGTGCGCACCCTCGATCTGCGCCGCCATCTGCCTCAGCCCGGCCGCTTCCTCGCCCCGCCGCTCGTTTCGGCGATTCGCGACACCATCGCGAGCGGCTCCCAGGCGCTGCTCTTCCTCAACCGTCGCGGCTACGCCCCGCTGACGCTGTGCCGCACCTGCGGCCATCGCTTCGAGTGCCCGAACTGTTCGACCTGGCTGGTCGAACATCGCTTCCGCGGCGTGCTGACCTGCCACCACTGCGGCCACACCGTCCGCCGGCCCGAGGCCTGCCCCTCCTGCGGCGAGATCGACGCCCTCGTCGCCTGCGGCCCCGGCATCGAACGCATCGCCGAGGAGGCGGCCGAGCTCTTCCCCGACGCTCGTCGCCTCGTCCTCTCCTCCGACCTGCCGGGCGGCACGGCGCGGATGAAGCTGGAACTCGCCGCGGTGGCGGCCGGCGACTGCGACATCGTCATCGGCACCCAGGTGCTGGCCAAGGGCCACAACTTCCCTCTGCTCGGCCTCGTCGGTGTGGTCGACGCCGATCTCGGCCTCGCCCACGGCGACCCACGCGCCGCCGAGAAGACCTTCCAACTGATCCAACAGGTGACCGGACGCGCCGGCCGCGCCGGCGGCGAGGCTCGCGCCTTCCTCCAGACCCGTGCGCCCGACCATCCGGTGTTGCGGGCGATCGTCGCCGGCGACCGCGACGGCTTCTACGAGGCCGAGGTCGAGGAGCGCCGTCGCTCCGGCATGCCGCCCTTCGGCCGTCTCGCCGGCATCGTCGTCTCGGCCGACGCCCGCGACCCCGCCTTCGCCCTCGCCCGCGCCCTGGCGCTCGCCGCCCCCCGCCAGGACGAGGTCACCGTGCTCGGCCCGGCCGAGGCCCCCATCGCCGTCGTCCGCGGCCGTCACCGCTTCCGCCTTCTCGTCCGCACCGCCCGCCACGTCGACATCCAATCGTATATCGGACGATGGTTGAACGCCGCCCCGCCCGCCACCGGCAACACCCGGATCCAGGTCGACATCGATCCCCAGAGCTTCTTCTGAAGATCACCGAATTCCGTGCGCTCCGGTCGAACGGCTCACACCTTCGACGGATGTTTCGCCCCCTCCCCGGACCGCGCGGAGGTCGACCGACGGGGCACCCGCGACCAAGAACCGCAATTCCTCTCGAATTCGCCGTCGAATTTCAGTTGCGCCGAAAAAAACCCCGACTTTTCCACTCGTTCTTCGCGTTCGTTGCGGTGCATCCGTGCCTTAGACTTTCGGAAATCGGCTCCGGCGGCTTGTTGCGTCCCACCGACCCGTATGCTAGGACACCCGCGGTTTCGACGGGGGAAGCTCTCTCCATGAGAGTGCTGTCGAAAAACATCCAATGAATTCAAGGGTGTGCGGGGCGAGAACCGCATCGTACGCCCGAATTGGCGTGGGGGTTCCGAACCGGTGGCAGAGACGACTTCGATCGTATCCGGCGTGGCTCAGCGCTATGCGAGCGCACTCTTCGAGGTGGCCCTCGACGGAAATGCCGTCGACGCCGCCGGCGCCGATCTCGACACGTTCGAGAAGCTCCTCGCCGAGAGCACCGATCTGGCGCGCCTGGTGCGCAGCCCGGTGTTCTCCGCCGACCAGCAGGTCCGCGCCGTCGGTGCGGTGCTCGCCAAGGCCGGCATCGGCGGCATGGCCGCCAACTTCATCGCTCTGGCGGCGCGCAATCGCCGTCTCTTCGTTCTGCCCGACATGATCAAGGCCTATCGCATCCTGGCCGCCGCGCATCGCGGCGAGCAGGCGGCCGAGGTCACGTCGGCCACACCCCTCACCGAGGACCAGGTCTCCTCGCTCTCCACGGCGCTCTCGGGTGTCGCGCAGGGCAAGACGATCCGGATCGTCCCCAAGGTGGATCCCTCGATCATCGGCGGCCTCATCGTCAAGGTGGGCTCCCGCATGATCGACACCTCTCTGAAGACGAAACTCACTTCTCTCAAGGTCGCACTGAAAGAGGTCCGCTGATGGATATTCGGGCGGCGGAAATTTCCGCAATCCTCAAGGAGCAGATCAAGAACTTCGGCCAGGAAGCCGAAGTTTCCGAGGTCGGCCAGGTTCTCTCCGTCGGCGACGGCATCGCCCGTGTGCACGGTCTGGACAAGGTCCAGGCCGGTGAGATGGTCGAGTTCGCCAACGGCACTCGCGGCATGGCGCTGAACCTCGAAGTCGACAACGTCGGCATCGTGATCTTCGGCTCCGACCG
>CALMYM010000117.1 GCA_937873675.1 uncultured Alphaproteobacteria bacterium
GGCGCGGCGAAGGTAATCGACGAGGCGATCGTCCCCTTGGCGATCGACAGCCCGAAGAGCGGGCCGGTGAGGAACAGCGCCAGCACCAGGATCTGCGTCGCCCGGCGGGCGATGAGGAACCGGTTGCGGGTGAGGAAGGAGCGGGCCGGCATCTCGCCGGCGGCGGCGAGGCGGGCTTCGCGATTGAGACGGGTGGGGGGGACGGCGGTCATGGCTTCCCCCCCCCCGGCAGCTTGGAGGGGGTGGGGATCGGCGGCGCATCGGGCACGCCGGAGGGCGGCGTGACGTCGCCCGGCGCGCGATCCGGCAGGTCGATGATGTCCTTGACCAACGGACCCTGGTTCTTCTTGTACTCTTCCCAGCCGAGACGGTAGTGGGCGCCGAGTTCGCCGCGGGCGACCTTCAGCGGCAGCACCTTGATCGCCGCTTCCTCGAGCACGCAGGACTTCTCGCACTTGCCGCAGCCGGTGCAGTCGGCCGCATGGACGGTCGGGCGGAAGATCGCGTGTTTGCGGGTGCGCGGGTTCGATTCGAGTTCGAGGGTGATCGCCTTGTCGATCACCGGGCAGTCGCGATAGCAGACGTCGCACCGGAGACCGAGGAAGTTCAGGCAGTTCTCCTCGTCGACGAGCACGGCGGTGCCCATCTTGGCCTTGTTGATGTCGACCAGCGAGTGTTCGAGCGCGCCGGTCGGGCAGGCCTTCACGCAGGGAATGTCCTCGCACATCTCGCAAGGGATCTTGCGGGCGATGAAATAGGGCGTGCCGCTGGCGACGTGATCGCCGAGGTCGGCGAGGGTCAGTGTCTTGTAGGGGCAGGCGCGCACGCACAGACCGCAGCGCACGCAGGCGGAGAGGAACTTCGCCTCGTCGGCGAGCGCGCCGGGCGGACGGATCGCCAGCGTCGGCTTGGCTTCGGCCGATTTCTGATAGGCCCCCAGCATCACGCCGGCGACACCGGCGCCGACGACACCGCGCGCGGCGGTCTCGAGCACCTTGCGGCGTTCGGGGCTCACGAGCCCGTCAGGGGTGGTGGATTTGGGCGACATGGGACTTTCGATCTTTTCGGGTCGGGTGACGTTTTTCTCGGAACGATCCTCGTGGGAGGGTCGCATGGAGAGGTAGAGCCCCCCGCTCCGCCCCGTTTCCGTCCGTGGGGGAAACCCCCGCGGAGCGGATCATCGTCGGCGAACGGCGGCGATGCGGTCGTGGTCCATCGCCGGTTCGCTTCCGCCGCCCGGAGGCGGTGGTGTGGAGAGGGTGTCCGCGTCGGCCTTCCGGTGACGGGACCCCTCTCTCTCGTCTCAGGCGCGCTCCACCTTGCAGGCGCACTTCTTGTAGTCCGTCTCCTTCGACAGCGGGCAGGTCGCGTCGAGGGTCAGCTTGTTGACGAGCTGGCCTTCGTCGAACCACGGGAAGAAGACGACGCCCTTCGGCGGCTTGTTGCGGCCGCGGGTCTCGACGCGGGTCGCCACTTCACCGCGACGAGTGGAGACCTTGATCTCCTGACCGCGGCGCAGGCCGAGGGCGATGGCGTCGTCGGGGTGCATGAACAGCACCGCGGCCGGGAACGACTTGTGGAGTTCGGGCACGCGGCGGGTCATCGAGCCCGAATGCCAGTGCTCGAGCACGCGGCCGGTGACCAGCCACAGCGGGAAGTCCTTGTCCGGGCTCTCCGCCGGCGGCTCGTAGGGCGCGAAGATGATGCGCGCCTTGTTGTCCTTGTAGCCGTAGAACTTCACGCCCTCGCCCTGCTTGACGTAGGGGTCGTAACCTTCACGGAAGCGCCAGTTGGTCTCCTTGCCGTCGACCACCGGCCACTTCAGGCCGCGGGCCTTGTGGTAGGTGTCGAAGGGCGCGAGGTCGTGGGCATGGCCGCGACCGAAGGCGGCGTATTCCTCGAACAGGCCCTTCTGCAGGTAGAAGCCGAAGTCCTTGGACTCCTGGTTCTCGAAGCCCTCGGCCACTTCCGTGGTCGGGTACTTGTCGACGCTGCCGTTCTTGAAGAGCACCTCGTAGAGGGTCTTGCCGGCGAGTTCGGGCTTCTTGGCGATCAGTTCGGCGGGCCACACCTCCTCGACCTTGAAGCGCTTGGAGAACTCGACCGTCTGCCAGACGTCGGAGCGCGCTTCGCCCTGCGGGGCGACCTGCTGGCGCCAGAACTGGGTGCGGCGTTCGGCGTTGCCGTAGGCGCCTTCCTTCTCCACCCACATGGCGGTGGGCAGGATCAGGTCGGCGGAGAGCGCCGTCACGGTCGGATAGGGGTCCGACACGGTGATGAAGTTGGCGGGGTTGCGGTAGCCCGGATACCCCTCCTCGTTCATGTTCGGGGCGGCCTGCATGTTGTTGGTGCACTGCACCCAGTAGGCGTTGAGCACGCCGTCCTTGAGCATGCGGTGCTGCAGGACCGCGTGGAAGCCGACCTTCTCGTTGATCGTGCCCTCGGGCAGCTTCCAGATCGCCTCGGCGAGCTTGCGGTGCTCGGGGTTGTTGACGACCATGTCGGCCGGCAGGCGGTGGGCGAAGGTGCCGACCTCGCGGGCGGTGCCGCAAGCCGAGGGCTGGCCGGTGAGCGAGAAGGGCGAGTTGCCCGGCTCGGAGATCTTACCGACGAGCAGATGGACGTTGTAGCACAGCGAGTTCACCCAGGAGCCGCGGGTGTGCTGGTTGAAGCCCATGGTCCACAGCGACATGACCTTGCGGTTCGGGTCGGCGTAGGCCTTGGCCAGACGCTCGAGCTTGTCGACCGGCACGCCGGACAGCTGCGAGGTGTATTCGGCGGTGTAGGGCTTCACCAGTTCCGCGTATTCCTCGAAGGAGATCGGCGTCATCTTGCCGTCGTCGGGGTTCTTGGCCTCCTTCTGACGGGGATGGGCCGGACGCAGGCCGTAGCCGATGTCGGTCGCGGTCTTGGTGAAGACGACGTTCCTCTCGACGAACGCCTTGTTCACCGCATTGTTCTGGATGATGTAGTTGGCGATGTAGTTGAGGATCGCCAGATCGGTCTGCGGGTTGAAGATCATGCCGTTGTCGGCGAGCTCGAAGGAGCGATGCTCGAAGGTCGACAGGACGTGGACTTCACTGCCCGGCTTGGTGAGGCGGGTGTTGGTGAGACGCGACCACAGGATCGGGTGCATCTCGGCCATGTTGGAGCCCCACAGCACGAAGACGTCGGCGTGCTCGAGGTCGTCGTAGCAGCCCATCGGCTCGTCGATGCCGAAGGAGCGCATGAAGCCGACGACGGCCGAGGCCATGCAGTGGCGCGCGGGCGGGGCGGGGGTTGTTGGCCCGAAGCGGCCCCTCACCAGCTTTCAACGCGCCAGGCCCCCCCCCT
>CALMYM010000118.1 GCA_937873675.1 uncultured Alphaproteobacteria bacterium
GATCAGGCTCGGCAGGTTGGCCATCGGCTCCCAGCGCCATTCGGCGAATTCCCGCTCGCCGGCCGGCGGGTTGGCGATGTCGATCTCGCTCTCGTCGCCGTCGAGGCGGAAGGCGAACCACTTCTGGATCTGGCCGCGCCACTTGTGGCGCCAACGCTCGCCGACCACGTCGCGGGGAATGTCGTAGGCGTACCAGTCCGGCGCCTCGGCGACGAGCGCGGCGGTGCGCACGTTGGTCTCCTCCCACAGTTCGCGCCGCGCCGCCGCCAACGGATCCTCGCCGGCGTCGATGCCGCCCTGCGGCATCTGCCACTCGTGACCCGGCGCCACGTGCTCGACCAGACCCTCGTTCGCCCGCCGCCCGATCCACACCAGCCCGGCCGGGTTGAGAAGCAGGATGCCGACGCAGGGGCGATAGGGCAGGCTCTCGAATTCGGCGGGCGTCATGGCGCGCGGACCTCCGGCGGGTGCGGGGGGAGGATCGGAATCACCCGACAGTCATAGACCATTTTCGCGCCGTCCGGAGGCCGCCTCGGCGACCGATCACGGCCGATCGAACGTCTCGGGCGCCGATGATCTGCGGCTCGACGGCCACGCTCACCCGCCGTCGCGCTGCGACCCCCACGCGATCCTTGAACTGAAGGGGCCTTCCACCGTATCTTCGGGGCGTCGGGCCCGTCGGTCCGGTCGGCATCACGGAGGCAGCGGGATCACGGAAAAAGTGTCGAGTTCCCCCCGCGTTCGGTGACGCCGTGCTCGAGAGGAGGTCACTCATCTGACCATCGCACTCACCCGTGAGGACGTGGGTCTCACCACTCCTGCCGCGCCCGTCGTCGCCGAAGGGCTCCTGGACGCCGAAACGCTGGCGAAACTCGTCTCCGCGAGCCTCGACGATTCGAAGGCCGAAGACATCGTCACCATCGACATCGCCGCCAAATCCTCCCTCGCCGACACGATGATCGTGGCGTCGGGGCGGTCGCATCGCCACGTCGGCGCCATCGCCGACCGGCTGATCGAAGACCTCGAGGCCAAGGGCGTGCGCGACATCCGCGTCGGGGGTCTCGCCCATTGCGACTGGGTGCTGATCGATCTCGGCGACGTGCTCGTCCACGTCTTCCGGGCCGAGGTGCGCGGCTTCTACAATCTCGAGAAGATGTGGGCCGCCGAGCCGATGGCCGCGCGGACGCCGCGTTCGCCCGGGGCCTGAGCCGGTCCCATGCGCGTGACGATCGCCGCGGTCGGGCGGATGAAGGCCGGTCCCGAGCGTGAGCTGCTCGACCGTTACGTCGATCGTGCCGCAAAGCAGGGGCGCAGCCTCGGCATCACCCGTCTGGAGGTGCGCGAGATCGGCGAATCGCGCGGCGCTCGCGCCGACGACCGCCGCACCGAGGAGGCGACCGCCCTCCTCGACGGCCTCGCCGAGCGCGCCACCGTGATCGCCCTCGACGAACGCGGCCGCACCATGGGCTCCGACGCCTTCGCCGCCTTCCTCGGCGACCGCATCGCCGAAGGCCGCGACCTCGCCGTCCTCATCGGCGGCGCCGACGGCCACGGCGAAGCGGTGCGTACCCGCGCCGATCTGGTGCTCGCCTTCGGCGCCATGACCTGGCCGCATCAGATCGTCCGTATTCTCGCCGCAGAACAGATCTATCGAGCCACCACCATTCTCGCCGGTCACCCCTACCACCGCGCCTGAGAGTGCGGGCGCGGGCGAATCGCGTCATGGTCGGGCAGGGGAACGAAGGATCGATACCGTCGATCGTTGCAAACGATCGACGGTATTCCCGACGCGAATTTCTCGTGCCTCTGGCGCAGATGAGAAATTCGCGTGTCTTCGAAGGCCGGGTGCCCCGCACCTCCGGCCTTCGGCATGAGGTGGAAGCGGCGCGGATGAAGCCGACCGGCACGACGACGAGACCGAGGCGAGCGCCACGCCGCGCCGCGATGCTCGCGCTCGCCGCCGCCGTGAACACCCTCTCCTGGGCCCTCCCCGCGCCGTTGCGCGCCGAAGACCGGCCCGCCGCGGCGCCGGCCGCACCCGTCGACCGCCGCGCCGCCACCCGCGCCGAACTCGACGCCGTGCTGCGCGACATGGAGGTCGGCCGCGATCGTCAGGCCGAATTGAAGCGCGACATCGATGCGCTGGAGCGCGACCGCACCCGCGTCGCCGAACGGCTGCTCGCCGCCGCCGCACGCATCAAGGAGATCGAATCCCGCCTCGCCGACAGCGAAGCGCGGGTCGAAACCCTCGACGACCGGGTCGCGAGCGTCCGTGCCTCCCTCGCCGGCCGCCGCGACGTCCTCGCCGATGTCCTCGCCGCCCTGCAACGCATCGGCCGCAAGCCGCCGCCGGCCATCGTCGTCCGCCCCGAGGACGCCCTCGCCTCGGTGCGCAGCGCCATCCTGGTCGGCGCCCTGCTGCCCGAACTGCGCGGTCAGGCCGAAGCACTCCTCGCCGATCTCGAGACGCTGGAGGAGGTCAAGCGCGCCGCCGCCGCCGAACGCGACCGCTTCCACGCCGAAGCGCGCGAACTGGTGGAGGAGCGCGCCCGCCTGGAGCTTCTGGTCGAAGAGCGCCGCCGTACCCGTACCACCCAGGAGAAGAGCCTCGAAGAGGAGCGCCGGCGGGTCGGCGAGCTGGCGCGCAAGGCCGCCGGGCTCGAGCACTTGCAGCTCGTCTCCGAGGACGGCGCCGTCGCGCCGCTGCCCGACGCCGCCCGCCGCCGCATCCGCGACCTCGACCGCCTCACCTCCCTCATCCGGCGCCGCAAGCGGCGGGGTCCGACCTCTA
>CALMYM010000119.1 GCA_937873675.1 uncultured Alphaproteobacteria bacterium
CGTCGGTGCCGACGGGCGTCCGTTCGTCTACGGCAAGCGGAACCAGGCGAGCGACGTCGACTTCGCCAACCCGTGGTTCCTGGCGGGCGGATCGACGGCGACACTCACCGCCGCCGTCGCCGCGGGGGCCGACGTTCCGGAGCCGTCGGGCCGGGGGTGAAACCCGACGGCGGTTTCCTCACGGCGGAGCGGGCACCCCGACGATCGGCCGGCATTCTCGGGTGATTCGGCCCGTGACGATCGTCGGCGCGGGTCAGTCGCAGACGATGTCGTAGCGGTAGGTCTTCAGCACCGATCGCGCGGTCGAGGGGAACGACACCAGTCGACCACTCCATTTCGCCGGAATGGTGAGAGTCTGGTCGATGTGTTGCGCGCGGATCTTGCCGTCTTCCATGTACTCCAGATCGTATTTCGTCCTACACTGGTAGTTACGATCTTCGGAGTTGGTGACGTCGAGAGAATATCCCGTTTCATTGTAGAAATGATTGAAGAACGGCATCGCCACAGCAGTCGTCGGCAGCAGCGCGACCGCGCCGAAAACGAGGAATCTGTTCATCTCCCCCTCCGTTCGACGGTATCGCAGACAAGCGAATTCTTTCGTCAATGGATATGATTACCATGACGATAGGATGCTCGTAAGTGACAAGGTGTCAGGAACGGTGCGACGTCGAGTACACTCGGCGTCGCGAGGGGGTCATCGGCCGGCGAGTTTCTCGGTGAGGAAGTCGCGAACCTGATCGGGGACGACATCGTCGGCGACGAAGGCTTCGCCGATGCCGCGGGTCAGGATGAAGGTCAGGCGGCCGCGCTTGACCTTCTTGTCCTGGAAGATCGCCCGCATCAGCTCGTCGGCCGAGCCGACGCCGCCGGGGATCTCGCCGATCGTGGTCGGCAGGCCGACCGCGGCGAGGTGGGCCTTCACCCGGGCCGCGTCGTCGGGCGAGGCGAGGTTCATGCGGGCGGAGAATTCGTGGGCGAGCACCATGCCGATCGCCACCGCTTCGCCGTGGACGAGGCGTTCGGCGTCGTAGTCGCAGGCGGTCTCGAAGGCGTGACCGAAGGTGTGGCCGAGGTTGAGGAGGGCGCGCGGACCCTGCTCGGTCTCGTCGATCTTCACCACGTGCGCCTTGGCGCGGCAGGAGGTGGCGATGGCGCCGATGCGGGCCGGGCCGCCGGCGAAGATCTCGGCCGAGGCGGTCTCCAGCCAGCGGAAGAACTCGGCGTCGTCGATGAGGCCGTATTTCACCACCTCGGCATAGCCGGCGCGCAGGTGGCGCGGGTCGAGCGTGTCGAGGGTGGCGGTGTCGGCGATCACCAGCGAAGGCTGGTGGAACAGGCCGACGAGGTTCTTGCCGTGGCGGGTGTTGATGCCGGTCTTGCCGCCGACCGAGCTGTCGACCTGGGAGAGCAGGGTCGTCGGCACCTGGACGAAGCGCATGCCGCGGCGCACGAGGCCGGCGGCGAGGCCGACGAGGTCGCCGATGACGCCACCGCCGAGCGCGACCAGCAGGTCGCCGCGCTCGAGCCGCGCCGAGAGCACGCCGTCGATGACGCTCTCCAGGGTTTCGAAGCTCTTCGATCCCTCACCTGATGTGACGACGATCGAGGAGAAGGCGAGATCGGCATCGGTGAGCGAGCCGGCGAGGGCGTCGAGGTGATGCTCGGCGACCGTCTCGTCGGTGATCACGCAGAAGCGCGAGCCGGGGAAGCGGGCCTTCAGCTCGGCGCCGGCGGCGGCGACGAGACCGGGGCCGATGAGGATGTCGTAGGCGCGGCCGGCGAGGTCCACGGGCACCACGGTGGGAGTGGTCATGTCGGGTCTCCGGTGACGGCTTCGCGCGCGGCGTCGGGGGCCGGCGCGGCGGTGAAGTGGCGATCGATCGCGGCCAGGATCTCCTCGGCCATGACGTCCTTGGAGACGTCGCGGGAGTTCACGGTCAGATCGGCGAGGGCGTAGACCGGATAGCGCTCGGCGACGAGGCGGCGCAGGGTGCCTTCCGGGTCGGGGGTGTGCAGCATCGGCCGGTTGGACTTGGCGCGGACGCGGGTCCACAGCACGTCGGGGTCGGCGGCGATCCACACCGAGACGGCGCGGGAGGCGATGGCGGCGCGGGTCTCGGCATTCATGAAGGCGCCGCCGCCGGTCGCCAGCACCTGCGGGCCGTCGCCGAGCAGGCGGGCGATGACGCGGCGCTCGCCGTCGCGGAAATAGGTCTCGCCGTGTTCGGCGAAGATCTCGGGGATGGTCTTGGCGGCGGCCTTCTCGATCTCGACGTCGACATCGGCGAAGGGGACGTCGAGGCGGGAGGCGACGCGACGGCCGATGGTGGTCTTGCCGGCGCCCATCATGCCGACGAAGACGATCGAGCGCGGCCCCAACGCGGAGAGGATCCTCCGGTTGCGGGCGGCTTCGCCGCGTTTCGCCTCGTTCGACATCGATCCGCTTCCATTCTGCGATCCGGTCGCGGCCGTCGCCGGCCGGAGCCCGTTTTCCGCCGCGATCCGGCCGAGGCCGGTTCCGTTCGCGCGCGGGCCGACCTTTGGCCGAAGCATCCGCCTTCCGTCAAGCATTCCGCGCAAGAATTCGAGGAAACGGGCGGGCGATCGCGCCCGCGTCGACCCGTCGAGCTTGCGCGGCGCGCCGGATCGGGGAAAGGTCTCGGCTCGGCGCCCGTGGACGAACGGGCGATTCGTCGAGAGGTCCGCCTCGGTCCGTCGCGGCGGCGACGCACCGCACGGAGGTGTCGGAGACCATGCCGAGCCTGTTCCGTTTTCTCATCGCGCTGGTGGTCCTGGCCGGGCTCGGCTTCGCGGCGATGTACGTGCTCGCCACCTTCGTCGAGCCGAAGCCGCGCGAGATGACCATCCGTGTGCCCCAGGACCGTCTCGATCCGAGGTGAGGCGATGGGCGCGGCGCGGGTCGAGGCCTTCCTCGAGATGATGGCGGCCGAACGCGGCGCCTCGCCGGCGACCCTCGACGGCTACGGTCGCGATCTCGGCGATTTCTCGGCCTTCCTGACGGCGCGCGGCAAACCGGTCGAAGGAGCGGATGCGACCGACGTCGCCGACCACATGGCCGATCTCGCGGCTCGCGGCATGGCCGCTTCGACCCAGGCGCGCCACCTCTCGGCGATCCGCCAGTTCCATCGCTTCCTCTACGGCGAAGGGTTCCGCACCGACGATCCCACCGGCACGGTCGACGCGCCGAAGAAGCGCCGGCCGTTGCCGAAGGTGCTGAGCGAGCGCGACGTCGACCTGCTGATCGAGACGGCGAAGCGAGAGGCGGAGGCGACCCGGGACGGGCAGGGCCGGGCGCTCACGGCAGCCGTGCGGGGGCGGCGGCTGCGGCTCCATGCGCTGCTCGAGACGGTCTATGCGACCGGGCTCAGAGTCTCCGAACTGGTGGCGTTGCCGGCGAGCGCGGTGCGCGGTGAGGCGCCGTTCCTGACGGTGCGCGGCAAAGGCTCGAAGGAGCGGCTGGTGCCGCTGTCGACGAAAGCGCGGGCGGCGATGGGCGCCCATGTCGAGCATCTGAAGGCGCACGGACGCTGGACGGCGGGCGAGCGCTGGCTCTTCCCGTCGTGGAGCGAGAGCGGCCACACCACGCGCCAAGCCTTCGCTCGGGATCTCAAGGCGCTGGCGGTACGGCTGGGGCTCTCGGCGGCGGCGGTGAGCCCGCACGTGCTGCGTCACGCCTTCGCCAGCCACATCCTCGCCCATGGCGCCGATCTGCGCGTCGTGCAGCAGTTGCTCGGCCACGCCGACATCTCGACGACGCAGATCTACACCCACGTCCTCGACGAGCGGCTGCGCGAACTGGTCGAGACCCACCATCCGCTCGCCGACACCTCCTCGTGACGGGAGCCGCCCGGGCGGCGCGACGGGGCGTTCGCTTGACATTCGGGGGCGGGCGTGGCGATTTGCGCGCGACGAAGCCGGCGCGTCCCGGCGCGACGGATAGCGCCTGTCCCGGGACGGAGCGCGGGGTCGTCGCGGACGGGACGACGAGGCGGAGGAGCCCGATCCCGCGTCGAAGACGGCGAGCGGCCTTCTTCCCGAGGACATCCTGAGACATGCACAGCTATCTCGAATTCGAAAAGCCGGTCGCCGACCTCGAGGGTCAGATCCAGGAACTGCGCGCCCTGGCGGACAAGGGCGAGGCGGTCGACGTCAAGGACGAGATCGAGAAGCTCGAGGCGAAGTCGGCGCAGGCGTTGACCGACCTCTATCAGAAGCTGACGCCGTGGCAGAAGACTCAGGTCGCCCGCCATCCCGATCGGCCGCATTTCGTCGACTACGTCACCCGGCTGGTCGAGGATTTCACGCCGCTCGCCGGTGATCGCGCCTTCGGCGAGGACGCGGCGATCGTCGGTGGTTTCGGGCGCATCGC
This sequence comes from uncultured Alphaproteobacteria bacterium, assembly GCA_937873675.1. Taxonomy (GTDB): domain Bacteria; phylum Pseudomonadota; class Alphaproteobacteria; order Rhizobiales; family Ancalomicrobiaceae; genus CALBKH01. The sequence continues at coordinate 4,391 of CALMYM010000119.1, forward strand.
CGGTCGCCCGGTCGCGGTCATCGGCCACGAGAAGGGGTCGGACACGGCCTCGCGTCTCAAGCACAATTTCGGCATGGCGAAGCCCGAGGGTTATCGCAAGGCGGTGCGCATCATGGAGCTGGCGGAGCGCTTCGGCCTGCCGGTCGTCAGCCTCGTCGACACCGCCGGCGCCTATCCCGGCATCGGGGCGGAAGAGCGTGGTCAGGCGGAAGCGATCGCGCGTTCGACCGACGCCTGTCTCGGCCTCGGCGTGCCCAACGTGGCGCTGATCATCGGTGAGGGCGGCTCGGGTGGCGCCATCGCCATCGCCGCGACCAACCGCGTCTACATGCTCGAGCACGCGATCTATTCGGTGATCTCGCCGGAGGGGGCGGCGTCGATCCTGTGGCGCGACAGCGCCCGGGCTCAGGACGCGGCGACGGGTATGAAGATCACCGCCCAGGATCTCCTCAAGTTCAAGGTGATCGACGGCATCGTCGCCGAACCGGTCGGCGGAGCCCATCGGGCGGCCGAGACGGTGATCGACGCGGCCGGCGAGGTGATCGCCAAGGCGCTCGGCGAGCTGGCGCCGCTGTCGCCCGACGAGCTGCGCAACGCCCGCTGGGAGAAGTTCCTGGCGATCGGCCGCACCCTGTGAGGTGCGGAAACGTCGACGGGGTGTCGATCGTCCCGTTTCGGGGCGGTCGGTGAAGACTTTCTTCACCGCCGTCGGGCGACCACTACGTAGTGGACGCGGTTTTGCCGCAAAGGTCGATTTGAGCTAAATTGTAGACGCAGATCCACGCGCCACCTTCTTCCGATCGTTCGCCATTCGGTAACCATCGGGCAAGGACGGTGGAGTAGCGTCGAGAGACGACAGACCACCGGCGAAGCCGATTTCGCCGGTCGGATGGGGTTCGGATGCTCGCTTCGCCCTCCGGTGAGACCGGATGGACGGAGAAGAGTGGTGATGATCGCGCTTTCACTCGGGTGAGTTCATGGCGTCGAAGACGATGTTGCGGGTCGCGGCGATCACCGGTTTCGGTCTCGCCCTCGCCTCCTGTCAGGACGAGATGCAGTCCACGCTGGGTCCCGGCAAGGCCACGCGTGCGTTGAAGCCGGAAGTGCTGTCGCTCATGCGCGAAAAGGGCATGCGCAAGGAGGATCCGATCCTCGTGCGCGCCTTCAAGCAGGAGAAGCAGCTCGAGATCTGGAAACGCGACAAGACCGGTCACTACGCGCTGCTCAAGAGCTATCCCTTGTGCACCACCGGCGGCGGCCCGGGGCCGAAGATCAAGGAAGGCGACAAGCAGTCGCCCGAGGGCTTCTACACGGTCACGCCGTGGCGGATGAACCCCAACTCGCAGTATCACCTGTCCTACGACGTCGGTTACCCCAACGCCTTCGATCGAGCCTGGGGACGCACCGGCGCGGCGATCATGGTGCACGGCGGCTGTACCGCGTCGGCGGGCTGCTTCATCGGCACCAACGAGCAGATCGAGGAGATCTACGCTCTGGCGCGCGAGGCCTTCGCCGGCGGTCAGAAGTCGTTCCAGGTGCAGGCCTACCCGTTCCGCATGACGGCGGAGAACCTGGCCAAGCACCGCCGCAGCCCGAACATGGCGTTCTGGAAGAACATCAAGCAGGGCTACGACCACTTCGAAGTGACCAAGCTCGAGCCGAAGGTCGACGTCTGCGAGAAGCGCTACGTCTTCGACGCGCAGCCGAAGGATCCGAACTCGACCACCTTCAATCCGTCGGGCGCGTGCCCGTCCTTCGAGGTGCCTTCCGACATCACCACCCGGGTGGCGGCGAAGCAGGTCGAGGACGACAAGGCGTTCAAGGTGGCGGCGGCCGAACTCGACGACGCCGATCGCAAGGAGACCGAGCGGCTCGTCGCCGAGAAGCTCGAGAAGTCGAAGCCGCCGCAGAAGCCGGCGGGTACGGCGGTCGCGGCGTGGTTCGGCGGTGGTGCGGACGAGACCGCGGTCGCGGTGGCGCCGACGCCGATCGCCGTTCCGGTTCCGCGCGCCTCGCCGATGACGGTGACGACACGCATGGCGCTGGTCGACGAAGCGACCACGACCGAGGCGAGTTTCGCCGATCGCTTCCTCTCCTTCGGCGCCTTCTCCGGCAACGCGGCTCCCGCGGCGCAACCGGCTCCGACGCCGGCGGCCGTCCCCGCCGCGCCGGCGCAGCCGGTCGCGGTGGCGGCGTCGCGGCCGGATCCCAAGGCGGCGACGGTGTCGGCGGCGAGCACGCCGACCGCGGCTCCGGCGAGTCCGGCGCCGGCGGCCGAAGCGCCACTGTGGAAGCGTCTCAACCCGTTCGGCGGTTGAACGGTCTGGTGAGGGCGGATCGGATGGGGCGGACGGGCGTCCGGTTCGGCGCACGTCGCCCTTCGCCGTCGATCCGGGCCGCGGCCGGCGACGGCTTCCCGCCGAGAGCGGACGGCGTCGCACGGCATCCGCTCGAACGGACCCTGCACGAACGGATGCCGTACGAACGGACCCTGCACGATCGGAGCCGACATGCCTGAGAGCCCGCCGTCGATCGGCAGACTGGCGGTGGCGGGCGCCGCCTGGTCGGTCGTCCAGTCGTGGGGTGGTCGGCTCGTCACCTTCCTGCTCTTCGTTCTTCTGGCGCGGTTTCTCGAACCGGCGGTGTTCGGCGTCGCCTCGGTCGCGGTGATCGTGCTCGGGCTGATCACGCTGACGGCGGAGTTCGGCTTCGGCGACGCCATCGTCCAGCGTCGCGATCTCGAAGCGGCCGACATGGATCTGCCGTTCTTCGTCTCGCTGGCGATTTCGGCGGCGCTGGCGGCGGCCTGCGTGATCGGCTCCGGTGAAATCGAACGACTTCTCGGGGTGCCGGGATTGGCGCCGGTGTTGCAGGTGATGGTGTGGGCCGGACCGGCGACGATCATCGCTCGCTACCAGGAATTCGCCTATCGCCGCGCCCTCGGGTTCCGGGCTCTGGCGTTCCGGGTGTTGATCGCCAATCTCTTGGCGGGCAGCACCGCGGTGGTCTTCGCCTTCTCGGGCGCGGGGGTGTGGAGCCTCGTCGCCCAGGCCTACGTGTCGGCCGCGGTGGGCATCGTCTGGCTGTGGAGCCGACCGGTGTGGAAGCCGGCTTTCGCACCGCGCCGGGAGAGCTTCGTCGCCCTGGCGCGCTTCGGTCTGCCGTTGACGGCACTGCGGCTCGCCGACTTCGCCTCGGTGCGGTTCTACGAGGTGGTGCTCATCGGTCGTCACGGCATCGCCGCCTACGGCATCTACGCGGTCGCGGGGCGCCTCTACGAGACGCTGCTGAACCTGCTCCAGGGGGCGCTCTCCGAGGTCTCGCTGACGATCCTGTCGCGCTTCTCCGACGATCGCGAGCGTCTCGCCGAAGCCTATCTGAGGACGTTGATCCTGGCGGGCTTCCTCACCGCACCGGTCTTCGTCGTGGTGGCGGCGCTCGTTCCCGAGATCACGGCGGTTCTGTTCGGCGGTAAGTGGGTCGGGGTCGACGCAGTGGCGCGGCCGCTGCTGCTGCTCGGCGCCTTCCAGGCGCTCTACCACTTCAACGCCTCGTTCGTCGCGGCGCGCGGCCGGACGTCGGCGGTGATGGTGGCGTCGCTCACCAAGAGCATCGTCATTCCGATCGCGGTGCTGGCGGTTCCGTCGACCGACCTCGTCACCCTCGTCCAGGTCTTCGTCCTGGCACAGCTGACCGAGGCGCCGGTGTCCTTCACCGTGACCCTGCGCGAGCTTCGGCTCTCCCCGATGCGGCTCTTCGCCAGCCTCGCGCCGGCGGCACTCGCCTGTGCGGCCGGCTATGGCGCGGTCATGTGGGCGCGGCCGACGCTCACCGAGGCGCTGGGGGCGCCGCTGCCGACCGGGCTGGCGCTCGGCGTGGTGTTCGCCCTGGCCTTCACGGCGGTTGCCGCGACCGTCGGCTTCCGGCAGATCCTGGTCATCCTGGATTTCGTCCGCGCTCGACTGCGCCCGGCCTGAGCGTCACTTCCCCACTCCCCGGTCGACGCCGACGACCATCTTCGCTCCGCCGGTGAAACGAGAGATTCCGGTCGGCCGACCGCCGTGGCGGAGGTCGGCGAATGTTGCGTGTAAAGCATATTCATACATTACCATTGCGAGAATATCGCGACCTTTGGCACATTCCGTCGACGCAAATGCAACCGGAAGATTGTTCCGGTCGCGCCGCCGACTCGGGAAAGCCGGATACGGCCGTATGGCAAGAAGTCGATCGATTTCAGGAGATTCCGATGGTCGCCGTCAGCATCGTCATGCCGGCCTACAACGCCGAGGCCACGATCGATCGGGCGATCGACGGCGCCGTCGCGCAGACCGTGGGCGATTTCGAGTTGATCGTCGTCGACGACGAGTCGGAGGACGGAACGGTCGATCTGGTGCGCCGTCGTGCCGCTTCCGACCGTCGAATCCGGCTGTTGCAGATGGAGCGCAACGGTGGTCCCAGCGTCGCGCGCAATGCCGCGCTCGACGTGGCGAGAGGTGAGTGGATCACTCTCCTCGATGCCGACGACACGTGGCGTCCGGATCGACTGGAGACCCTGCTGCGGGTGCGCGACTGCGACTTCGTCGCCGATCAGATCATCGGTTACGACGCGATCGCCGGGATCGAGACCGGTCTCTATCTGCGCCGCATCTTCGTCGGCGAACTGGACCTCGTGAAGATGCTACGGTTGGGCGCCGGCTACGATCTGGGCTTCGTTCAACCGCTCATGCGGCGGAGCTTCCTGGAAGGTGCCGGACTGCGTTATGCCGCGCACCTCAGATACGGCGAAGACTATCTCTTCTACATCCGCGCCCTGGTCGAGAAGGCCCGTTTTCGGGTGCTGCCCTACGCCGGATACATCTACACGACGCCGGTCGGCCGCGTATCCGTCGCGACCTCCCCCTATTCTCACACCAGGGCGGACAAGACGGTCATCGCCGATGCTCTGGAGGCCGTCGCCGCGGAATGCGATGCGACGCTGACGCCGGCGGAACGCGCCGCCTTCGTCTGGCGGGCGAATTTCTATCGGACGCGGATCCCGTTCGACGGATTCGTCCGGGCGTGTCGTCGACGCGATCCGGCGGCGGTGATCCGCAGTTTCGCCGGGGCGCCGCTTTCCGTCTCGCGCCACCTCGGGCAGGAGTTGTGGGCGCGTTACGGCCGGGCGTCGGCCTGAGCGGCGGCCTACGAGCCGCAGCGCCTGTCGCGACGGAGAAACGAAGAAGGCCGCCTCGAGGGCGGCCTTCTCGCATTCGGTTCGGCGGTGTCGTCAGGCGAAGGCGCCGTGGCAGTGCTTGTACTTCTTGCCCGAGCCGCAGGGGCAGGGGGCGTTGCGCGACACCCGGCCCCAGGTCGTCGGATCGTTCGGATCGATCGCGCCGCCGGCCGGCGCATCGCCGGTGATCTGATCGAGGCCGGACGAGGCGTCGAAGTGATGCGCCTCCATCGGCGGCAGCTCGGTCGGCTCCTGCGGCACCAGTTCGATGCGCATCATCTGCGAGGTGACGGCGCGGCGCAGATTGGTGAGCAACGCCTCGAACAGCGTGAAGGCCTCGGTCTTGTACTCGTTCAGCGGATCGCGCTGGGCGTAGCCGCGGAAGCCGATGACCTGACGCAGGTGGTCGAGGGTGACGAGATGCTCGCGCCACAGATGGTCGAGCGTCTGCAGCAGCACCGCCTTCTCGACGTAGCGCATGGTCTCGTCGCCGAAGCGGGCGCGCTTGTCGGCCATGACGGCGTCGGTCGCCTCGGTGATGCGGTGGATCACCTCTTCCTCGGCGATGCCCTCTTCCTTGGCCCAGTCGGGAACCGGCAGGTCGAGGCCGGTGACGTCGATGATCTCGGCCTCGAGGCCGGCGACGTCCCACTGCTCGGGATAGGCGTTCTCGGGGATGTGCTTCTTGACGGTGTCGTGGATGACGTCCTGGCGCATCGCCGTCACGGTCTCGCCCACGTCCTCGCCGGTCATCAGGTCGACGCGCTGCTCGAAGACCACTTTACGCTGGTCGTTCATGACGTCGTCGAACTTGAGGATGTTCTTGCGGATGTCGAAGTTGCGGGCTTCGACCTTCTGCTGCGCCTTCTCCAGCGCCTTGTTGATCCAGGGATGGACGATCGCCTCGTCCTCCTTGAGGCCGAGCTTCTGCAGCATGCCGTCCATGCGGTCGGTGCCGAAGATGCGCATCAGGTCGTCCTGGAGCGACAGGAAGAACTTGGAATGGCCGGGGTCGCCCTGGCGGCCGGAGCGGCCGCGCAGCTGATTGTCGATGCGGCGGCTCTCGTGGCGCTCGGTGCCGAGCACGTAGAGGCCGCCGGCGGCGAGCGCCTTGGCCTTGAGTTCGGCGACCGAGGCGCGGATCGCCTGGGCGAGGGACGCGCGGTCGGGGCTCTCGAGGTCGTCACCGAGCTCGTAGCGGATGCGCATGTCGGCGTTGCCGCCGAGCTGGATGTCGGTGCCGCGGCCGGCCATGTTGGTGGCGATGGTGATGGCGCCGGGCAGACCCGCCTGGGAGACGATCACCGCTTCCTGCTCGTGGTAGCGGGCGTTCAGCACGGTGAAGACCTTGTCGCCTTCGGCACCCTTGTAGAGGGTGGCGAGCGCGGCGGGGTCGCTCAGGTCGATCTGGCGATAACCTTCCTTCTTTAGGGATTCGGCCAGCAGCTCCGACTTTTCGATCGAGGTGGTGCCGACCAGGATCGGCTGGCCGCGCTCGTGGCAGTCCTTCACCAGACGGATGATCGCCCGGTACTTCTCTTCGGCCGTGCGATAGACCTCGTCGTCCTCGTCGAGGCGGGAGATCGGCATGTTGGTCGGGATCTCGAGCACCTCGAGCCCGTAGATGTCGAGGAACTCGTCGGCTTCGGTCAGCGCCGTGCCGGTCATGCCGGCGAGCTTGTCGTACATGCGGAAGTAGTTCTGGAAGGTGATCGAGGCGAGCGTCTGGTTCTCCGGCTGGATCGCCACGCGCTCCTTGGCCTCGAGCGCCTGATGGAGGCCTTCCGAATAGCGCCGGCCGGGCATCATGCGGCCGGTGAACTCGTCGATGATGACGACCTCGCCGCCCTTGACGATGTAGTCCTTGTCACGCTGGAACAGGGCGTGGGCGCGCAGCGCCTGATTGACGTGATGGACGACGGTGACGTTCTCGATGTCGTAGAGATTGTCGCCCTTGAGGAGACCGGCGGCGCGCAGCGCCTGCTCGATCTTCTCGGTGCCGGCCTCGGTGAAGGAGGACGTGCGCTGCTTCTCGTCGACCTCGAAGTCTTCCTTCTCCTTCAGGGTCGGGATGAAGCGGTCGATGGTGTTGTAGAGTTCGGAGCGGTCGTCGAGCGGACCGGAGATGATCAGCGGCGTGCGCGCCTCGTCGATGAGGATCGAGTCCACTTCGTCGACGATGGCGTAGGCGTGGCCTCGCTGCACCATCTGATCGAACTCGTACTTCATGTTGTCGCGCAGATAGTCGAAGCCGAGTTCGTTGTTGGTGCCGTAGGTGACGTCGCAGGCGTAGGCCGCCTTGCGCTCACCGTCGTCGAGACCGTGGACGATGACGCCGACGGTGAGGCCGAGGAAGCGGTAGATCTGGCCCATCCACTCGGCGTCGCGCGAGGCGAGGTAGTCGTTCACGGTGACGACGTGGACGCCCTTGGCGGGGAGCGCGTTGAGATAGACCGCGAGAGTGGCGACCAGCGTCTTGCCTTCGCCGGTCTTCATCTCGGAGATCTTGCCCTCGTGGAGGACCATG
>CALMYM010000120.1 GCA_937873675.1 uncultured Alphaproteobacteria bacterium
TGGGCGGCGGGCGCCGCCATGATCTTCTCGCGCTCGACTTCGGCCTGGAACAGCGCGCCGTCGACCATGGTGTGGCGGACGTTCGGGTTGAGCGCGGCCAGCAGGTTCAGCGCCTGCACCACCTCGGGGCAGTTCTGGCAGGAGAGCGAGATGTAGGTGACGAAGTCGAACGATCCCGTGAGCGACTTCGCCTGCGCGACGACCTCGTCGGAGACCTTCGGCGGATAGCCCGAGGCCTGCAGCAGGGCGAGCACCAGCGAGGTGAACTCGTGGCCCATCGGCAGACCGGCGAAGGCGATCCGCGGCGTCTCGCCGCTGCGACCGATCGAGAAGGACGGCTTGCGGGCGTCGCTGCCGTCGAATCGCGCGGCGATGCGCGACGAGGTCGAGGCGATGTCCTCGATCAGCGTCCGCATCTCGGCGGACGCGGGCGAATCGTCGAGCGAGGCCACGAGTTCGATGGGCGAGACCAGACGCTCCATGTAGGCGCGCAGTTGTTCCTTGATGCCGGCGTCGAGCATGGCATGCCTCCGAAGACGGTGATGATTGCGAGGAGGATACGCCGGAGATCGGGAATGGTCCGGCGTCTCGTCGTCGCAATCGCCGAGGGCGATCGGGTCGAGAGGGGGGCGTCCGGAGCCCGTGGGCTCCGGACGCGAGATCGATCAGATCTTGCCGACGAGGTCGAGCGACGGAGCGAGGGTCTTCTCGCCCGGGGTCCACTTGGCCGGGCAGACCTCGCCCGGATGCGAGGCGACGTACTGGGCCGCCTGCACCTTGCGCATCAGCTCCTTGGCGTCACGGCCGATGCCGAGGTCGTGGATCTCGGCGACCTTGATCACGCCGTCCGGATCGCAGACGAAGGTGCCGCGCAGCGCCAGACCCTCTTCTTCGATCATCACGTCGAAGGCGCGGGAGATGGCGCCGGTCGGGTCGCCGATCATCGGGTAGTTGATCTTCTTGATGGTCTCGGAGGCGTCGGCCCAGGCCTTGTGCACGAAGTGCGTGTCGGTGGAGACCGAGTAGCACTCGACGCCGAGCTTCTGGAACTCCGGATAGAGGTCGGCGAGGTCGCCGAGCTCGGTCGGGCAGACGAAGGTGAAGTCGGCCGGATAGAAGAAGAAGATCGACCACTTGCCCTTGACGGCGGCGTCGGTCACTTCGACGAACTTGCCGTTGTGATAGGCCTGGGCCTTGAAGGGCTTGATGGTGGTGTTGATCAGAGACATGGAACAGCTCCCGCTGGTTGGTCGATGATGCCTGCTTCCTGGCGGCCCCCGCACCGTCGCCGAGGCGGCGGTCTCTCCTGCGGTCGTCGCTTCGAACCCCTGGTCCGAAGGCGGTCTCCCGCGGAGCGGACGGTTCGGAGAACCGCGAACCTCCTTGCCCCGCGAAGCCCTCGCCTCTCGGGACGGGGGGCAAGCTAACGCGGGGCACGACATCGTTCAAATAGATTGTCCCTGTTTTTTCGATCGGCAAACCCGATCGAACAGACCGATCATCGGCGATAGCGATCGAGGTTGAGATTGAACTGGGTGCAATTCGACGTGTAGAGCCCGCCGGTGTGCATGCTGGCGCCGAAGCGACCGACGAAACCGTTGCTGTAGTCGACCCCGCAGGCCGCCGGGCTGGGCGCCGAGAAGAGCGTGATGACGCCGGATCGCGGCCGGTGCCCGCGGATCATGCGCTCGACCCGAACGTGGATGACCGCCGCCTTGCGGCCGGCGAGATCGACGCCCGGGCGTTGATCGATCACATGGCCCTCGAACAACACTTCGACGCGCGCCGCCACCCGTTTCGGGTTCGGCGGGCCACAGGAACAGGCGAGCGCCGGCGTCGCGGCGCAAAGCAGGGCGAGGGTGAGTGGGACGAGGATGCGGGTCATGCGAGCCTCCCGTATCCGGCGGCATCGCCCCCTCACGATGCCGTCACGAATGAGAAACATGGACCCTCCGCCCGTCGGCGGCAATCGGGGTGTTTCCCAGCGCGGCGACGCGTCGCCGCGCTTGTCTTCGAACCCTGCGGCGACGCGTCGCCGCGC
>CALMYM010000121.1 GCA_937873675.1 uncultured Alphaproteobacteria bacterium
ACGTTGCGGCCGAGCGCCAGATCGCCGAGATCGGTCGAGGGACCGTCGGCGATGATGTCGCCCTTCTCGATGATGTCGCCGACACGCACCAGCGGACGCTGGTTGATGCAGGTCGACTGGTTCGAGCGCTGGAACTTCATCAGCCGGTAGATGTCGACGCCCGACTTGGCCGGGTCGAGATCTTCCGTGGCGCGGATGACGATACGGGTGGCGTCCACCTGATCGACGATGCCGCCGCGCTTGGCGCCGATCGCGGCACCCGAGTCACGGGCGACGACCGATTCCATGCCGGTGCCGACGAACGGCGCTTCGGCGCGCACCAGCGGCACGGCCTGACGCTGCATGTTGGAGCCCATCAGCGCGCGGTTGGCGTCGTCGTTCTCGAGGAACGGGATGAGCGCCGCGGCGACGGAGACCAGCTGCTTGGGCGAAACGTCCATGTAGTCGACGCGGTCGACCGGCACCATGAGCGGCTCGCCGGCGTGACGGCAGACGATCAACTCTTCGGTGAGACGGCCGTCCTTGTCGATCACGGCGTTCGACTGGGCGACGTAGTGCTTGTACTCCTCGGTGGCCGACAGATAGACGACCTCCTCGGTCACCCGGCCGTCGCGCACCTTGCGGTACGGAGCCTCGATGAAGCCGTACTTGTTGACGCGGGCGAAGGTCGCCAGCGAGTTGATGAGACCGATGTTCGGGCCTTCCGGCGTCTCGATCGGGCACATGCGGCCGTAATGGGTCGGGTGCACGTCGCGCACTTCGAAGCCGGCGCGCTCACGGGTCAGACCGCCGGGGCCGAGCGCCGAGAGACGACGCTTGTGCGTGATCTCGGAGAGCGGGTTGGTCTGGTCCATGAACTGCGAGAGCTGCGAGGAACCGAAGAACTCGCGCACCGCGGCGGCCGCGGGCTTGGCGTTGATCAGGTCCTGCGGCATGACGGTGTCGATCTCGACACTGGACATGCGCTCCTTGATGGCGCGCTCCATGCGGAGCAGGCCGACGCGATACTGATTTTCCATCAGCTCGCCGACCGAGCGGACGCGGCGGTTGCCGAGGTTGTCGATGTCGTCGATCTCGCCCTTGCCGTCGCGCAGGTCGAGCAGCGTGCGGATCACCGACAGGATGTCGTCCTTGCGGATGGTGCGCACGGTGTCCTCGACGTCGAGGTCGAGGCGCATGTTCATCTTGACGCGGCCGACGGCCGAGAGGTCGTAGCGCTCGGCGTCGAAGAACAGCGAATGGAACATCGCTTCCGCCGTCTCGATGGTCGGCGGCTCGCCCGGACGCATGACACGGTAGATGTCGAAGAGCGAGTCCTCGCGGGTCTCGTTCTTGTCGACCGCCAGCGTGTTGCGGATGTAGGCGCCGGTGTTGACGTGGTCGATGTCGAGGACCGGGATCTCGAGATAGCCGAGATCGAGGATCTGACGGATCAGCTTCTCCGTCAGCTCCTGGCCGGCTTCGGCGTGGATGAGACCGGTCTTGCCGTCGACGATGTCCTCGGCGAGATACTGGCCGACGACCTCTTCGTCCGTCACCTTCAGGGCCTTGAGGCCCTTTTCGGCGAGGATGCGGGCCTGACGGGCGGTGAGCTTCTTGCCGGCCTCGAGCACGACTTCGCCGGTGTCGGCGTCGACCAGGTCGACGGTCGCCTTGAAGCCGCGCATGCGGGCGGCGTCGTAGGGGACGCGCCACGCCGAGCCGGAGCGCTCGTAGGCCAGCTTGTTGTAGAACGTGCCGAGGATCTCCTCGCCGTCCATGCCCAGCGCGAACAAGAGCGACGACACCGGGATCTTACGGCGACGGTCGATACGCGCGTAGACGATGTCCTTGGCGTCGAACTCGATGTCGAGCCACGAACCGCGGTACGGGATGATGCGCGCGGCGAACAGGAGCTTGCCCGAAGAGTGGGTCTTGCCCTTGTCGTGATCGAAGAAGACGCCCGGGGACCGGTGCATCTGCGAAACGATGACGCGCTCGGTGCCGTTGACGATGAAGGTGCCGTTGTCGGTCATGAGCGGCATGTCGCCCATGAACACGTCCTGCTCCTTGATGTCCTTGACCGACTTGGCGCCGGTATCCTCGTCCACATCGAACACGATGAGGCGCAGCGTCACCTTGAGCGGGGCGGCGAAGGTCATGCCGCGCTGGCGGCACTCGTCGACGTCGTACTTCGGCGGCTCGAATTCGTAGCGCACGAACTCGAGCAGGGCCTTGCCCTGGAAGTCGGAGATCGGGAACACCGACTTGAACACAGCCTGCAGGCCTTCGTCGGGACGGCCGCCACGCGGCTCGTCCACCTGCAGGAACTGGTCGTAGGACGCCTTCTGGACTTCGATCAGGTTGGGCATCTCCGCCACTTCCCGGATCGAACCGAAGAACTTGCGGACTCGTCTACGACCGTTGAACGTCTGGGCCATTGTCGTCCTCGCTCGGGTAACCGACGGCAATCCGAAGAACCCGCCTCATGGGCGAGACCATTCGCGCTCTCGGCGGATGCTCGGGAGCACCGGCGTCTCCCACTTCCCTTGGGCTTCCACCGCATCGACCCGGAGTAGCAGGGACCCGCCGCCCCTCGCGCTCCAGTAGACACGATTCTCGTCAGTTCGGCGCCACGTTCCCACAGCGCCGAAAATCCCGGGCCGCGGAAACGCGACCCGGGATGTCCGTCGTGACGCGGGCGCAGTGCCCGCGCCGCATCACTTGAGCTCGACCTTGGCGCCGGCGCCTTCGAGCTGCTTCTTGACCTTCTCGGCCTCGTCCTTGCCGATGCCTTCCTTGACGGCCTTCGGAGCGGCCTCGACCAGGTCCTTGGCTTCCTTGAGGCCGAGGCCGGTGATCGCGCGCACTTCCTTGATCACGTTGATCTTGTTGGCGCCCGCGTCGGCGAGGATGACGTTGAACTCGGTCTGCTCTTCGACCGGAGCGGCAGCGGCGGCCGGGCCGGCAGCGGCGGCGACGGCCACCGGAGCGGCGGCGGAGACGCCCCACTTCTCTTCGAGCATCTTCACGAGCTCGGCGGCTTCCAGGATGGTCAGGGCGGACAGGTCGTCCACGATCTTGGCGATATCGGCCATTTTATCTACTACCTTCTGAGTTCTGTTCGATCGGATCTTCGAATGACGCGAAGACGGCTCACGCCGCCTGGTCCTTGTCGGCGCGCGCCTGGATGACGCGAGCGAGCGCACCGGCGGGAGCGGCCACCACCGAGGCCAGCTTGGAAGCCGGCTGGTTGATGACGCCCGCGATCTTGGCGCGCAGTTCGTCGAGCGACGGCAGATCGGCCAGAGCCTTGACGCCGGCGGCGTCGAGGGACTGCTTGCCGAGACCGCCACCAAGGATCACGAACTTGTCGTTGGCCTTGGCGAATTCCGACGCGACCTTGGGAGCGGCGACCGGATCCTTCGCAGAAAGGATGACGGTCGGGCCCTTGAACAGGTCGGCCATGTGCTCGAGTTCGGTGCCGACGAGAGCCAGCTTGGCGAGACGGTTCTTCGCGACCTTGACGGTGCCACCAGCGGCACGAACCTTCCCGCGCAGAGCGGTCATGTTCGCCACGGTGAGCCCCGCGTACTTCGCGACCACAACGGAGCCAGTCGACTTGAACTGGACGTTGAGGGACGCGACGAGTTCGCGCTTTTCGGCTCTATCCACGATAGCCTCACACCTCATGACCTCGTGAGCGAGCTCGACGAGGCCGGTTGCAGGGGGTGCGTTCGGGAGATCCTCCCGCACCTCTCTCTTCCTGTCCCCTCCGCCTCGGATCTCTCCGGTCAGAGGTGCAACGGTCCGAACCGATCGCGTGGGGGTTTCCCACGGAACTCGTTCCATCCCGTCTCGTGCAGGCCCCTCGGATCGCCCCCGAGTTCGTACGGATTAAGCGGTGGGGCGACCCCCGCCACGCCTGCAGTCTCGGACAGGCACCCCCTCCCCGCGCCCTCACGGGCCTGGATCGGGAGCCCCCTTCCGGCGCGGAACATCCACTCCGGAAGTCTCCACCGGAAGCCGGCGAGCCGGCATCCGGTCGAATTCTTCACGTCGCCTCAGTGTTGGGCGACGCCGACCGACGACGGGTCGATCTTGACGCCCGGGCCCATCGTCGAGGACACGGCGACGCGCTGGACGTAGGTGCCCTTGGCGCCCGACGGCTTGGCCTTGTGCACCGCATCGGCGAAGGCGCGGATGTTCTCGATCAGCGCTTCGGTGGTGAAGGAGGCCTTGCCGACGCCGGCGTGGACGATGCCCGCCTTCTCGGCGCGGAACTCGACGGCGCCGCCCTTGGCATCGGTCACCGCCTTGGTGACGTCCATGGTGACGGTGCCGACCTTCGGGTTCGGCATCAGGCCGCGCGGGCCGAGCACCTTGCCGAGACGGCCGACGAGCGGCATCAGGTCCGGGGTGGCGATGCAGCGATCGAAGTCGATCGTGCCGCCCTGAATGGTGGCGAGCAGGTCTTCGGCGCCGACGATGTCGGCTCCGGCGGCCTTGGCCTCGTCGGCCTTGGCGCCACGGGCGAAGACGGCGACGCGCACGGTCTTGCCGGTGCCGTTCGGCAGGTTGCAGACGCCGCGGACCATCTGGTCGGCGTGACGCGGATCGACACCGAGGTTCATGGCGAGCTCGACGGTCTCGTCGAACTTGGCGGAAGCGCGATCCTTGATCATCTTCACGGCTTCTTCGAGGCCGTAGAGCTTGATCGGATCGATGCCCTCACGGGACTTGGCGACGCGCTTGGCGATCTTCGGCATCGTCTCACTCCACCACACGAAGGCCCATGGACCGCGCGGTGCCCTCGATCATCTTCGCGGCGGCGTCGATGTCGTTGGCATTGAGGTCCTTCATCTTCTTCTCGGCGATCTCCTTCACCTGGGCCTGGGTGACCTGGCCCACGAAGGAGCGGCCCGGGGTCTTCGACCCGGAACCCGGCTTCTTCTTGGTGTCGAGCTTGGCCGCCTGCTTCAGGAAGAACGCCGCCGGCGGGGTCTTGAACTCGAAGGAGAACGACTTGTCGGTGAAATAGGTGATCACCACCGGGGTCGGCTGACCCTTCGGCATTTCCGCGGTCTTCGAATTGAAGTCCTTGCAGAACTGCATGATGTTCAGACCGCGCTGACCGAGCGCGGGACCGATCGGCGGCGACGGATTGGCAGAACCCGCCGGCACCTGGAGCTTGATGTAGCCCTGTACCTTCTTCGCCATTGTCTGGCTCCCAAATGGACCGCTCGGGCACACCCTGGCGGTATCCTCGGAGATGGCGGTCGGGCCACCCGAGCTCGGCGAAAGAGCCCGGGGAAACCTCCCGCCCACCCGCTTTCCTCACCTTTCGGTAGGACTCACGGGCGTACGATGCCGGATCATGGGACCGATGGTCCCCGCTCCGGCGGCCGGACGAACGGATCGTACGGCCGATAGAGGCCGACCCCACCGCTCTCACGGTGCGGGCGACCTCCCGAATTCGATGGCGTCAGATCTTTTCGACCTGACCGTATTCCAGATCCACCGGCGTCGCGCGACCGAAGATCGACACCGCCACCTTGAGGCGCGAGCGTTCTTCGTCGACCTCTTCGACGACGCCGTTGAACGAGGCGAAGGGACCGTCCGAGACGCGGACGTTCTCGCCGATTTCGAAGGAGATCGAGGGCTTGGGCCGCTCGACGCCTTCCTGCACCTGCTGCAGGATGCGGAGCGCCTCGCTCTCGGGGATCGGCATCGGCTTGTTGTCGGAGCCGAGGAAGCCGGTCACCTTCGGAGTGTTCTTGATCAAGTGGAAGACCTGATCGGTGAGTTCGGCCTTCACCAGCACGTAGCCGGGGAAGAACTTGCGCTCGGTGTCCACCTTGCGACCGCGACGAACCTCGACGACCTTCTCGGTCGGCACCAGGATCTGCTCGAACTGGTCGGCGAGACCGTTCTGCGCAGCCCGTTCACGGATCGACTCGGCGACCTTGTTCTCGAAATTCGAATAGGCGTGGACGATGTACCAGCGCTTGGCCATGAACTTCTCCGCTGGACTTCGTCAGCTGCCGATGCCGAGGACGAGCGAGACCGCCCACCCCATCAGCCCGTCGGCCAGAAGAAAGAAGATGGCGGCGATGAAGGCCATCGCGACCACCATGAGGGTCGTGACACCGGTCTCGTTGCGGGTCGGCCAAGTGACCTTGGAGACCTCGTCGCGGACCTCTTGCACGAAGGAGAAAGGATTACTTTTGGCCATCCGCCGCTCACGACAGGCAGGCGCGGAAAGGGGATCCCCTTCGCGCGCCTCGCTGGGACGTTCTACCTAATGCGTCGACGAGGAAACGACAAGAGCAATTCGACTGGCAGGGGCAGAGGGACTCGAACCCCCGACCCTCGGTTTTGGAGACCGATGCTCTACCAACTGAGCTATACCCCTAGAGGCACAGTCGAATTACGGCTCTCGCCGTCGATCCGCCGCGGCCGGGAGTTATCCACAGCCGCGACGAAACTCGCTTTCAGCTCGGAGCCCCATCCCGAGGGTGGGGCGGCTGGCCACGCGCCGGAGCGGGCGGCGAAGACGTCGTCGGCCCCGATTCGGGTCGACGACGTCCGATATCATCAGGCGATGATCTTGGCGACGACGCCGGCGCCGCCTCCGTTCGCGGTTGGCCGCGGACGGCTCGGCGCCGAAATCATCGTCAGGCGATGATCTTCGCCACCACGCCTGCACCGACGGTGCGGCCGCCTTCGCGGATGGCGAAGCGGAGCTTCTCTTCCATCGCGA
>CALMYM010000122.1 GCA_937873675.1 uncultured Alphaproteobacteria bacterium
CAACAAGAAGCTGCTCGCGCCCGAACTGGTGCCGGCGAGCCACCACCAGCTCGCCGAGATCCTGCGCACGCGTGCCGAACTGTTCCGCGGCCGGGTCGGGACCTACGACATCCGCCTGTCGGGGGTCGGTTACCTCTACGCCTTCTTCGATCTGCTCCAGACCGGGACGACCTATGGCCGCCTCCTGGAGAGCATGGGCCGCGTCGGCACCGTGCTGCGCTGCTGCACCGATCAGGTGCTCGACGGCGTGGCGCGCGGCGAACTGCTGATCGGCTACAATCTCCTCGGGTCCTATGCCTACGGGGCGATGCGGCGGGGCGCCCCCATCGGGATCGTGCTGCCGCGCGACTACACGCTCGTGCTGGCGCGCGGCGCGATGCTCCCGCGCCGCGGCGCTGGTGGCAACGGCGGGGTCTTCCTCGACTACCTCCTGTCACCGCGCGGGCAGGAGGTCGGCCGCGCCGAGGCCTTCTTCTTCTCGGCCGACGGCAGCCTGCCCCCCGGGGTCGAGGGCCCCGCCTCGATCCTCGGCTCCGGCGCCGGCCGGCCGATCGCCATCGGTCCGGCGTTGCTCCTCACCCAGGATCGGATGCGGCGGACGCGTTTCATCGCCGACTGGAGCCGCTCGATGATCGACATGAACGTCGAAGGCGGAGAGTGACACCGTCGAATCGTCCGCCACGCGGGTCGTCGTCCGTCTGCGGCCCGAAGAACGGGCGGCGGAGTCCGGCGGTGGTCGGTGCCTTTCGGGGCGATGACGTCACATCTTGCGCGTGCGGCGAGATCCCGCCGATTGCCCGGCCCCTGTGCCGCCTCTAATCTCAGCGCCGCAAGTCGGGGGACGCGGGGCGCATGATGGCGGACGTGGAGGGCTTCATCGCCCGTTGGACGGGGAACGAGGGCGGGCAGGAGCGGGCGAACTATGCGCTCTTCCTCTCCGAACTCTGCGACGTCCTCGGCGTCGCCCGCCCCGAGCCGGCCGCCGCGACCTCCGAACTCAACGACTACGTCTTCGAACGCGCGGTGAAGGAGCCGAACGGCGACGGCACCTTCGCCAATCGCCGCATCGATCTCTACAAGCGCGGCTCGTTCGTGCTGGAGGCCAAGCAGAGCCGGCAGGTGAAGGGCTCGGCGAAGGAGCTGGACGGCGCGCCCGATCTCTTCGGCGAGACGAGGACACGGGGTCGGCGCGGCGCCGATCGCTCCTGGGACAACCTGATGTACGACGCCAAGAACCAGGCGGTGAACTACGCCCGCTGCCTGCCGACGGCGCACGGCTGGCCGCCCTTCGTGTTGGTCTGCGACGTCGGCCACGTCATCGAGGTCTTCGCCGACTTCACCGGGCAGGGCAAGAACTACGCCCAATTCCCCGATCGCCAGGGCTTCCGCATCTTCCTCGAAGATCTGCGCCGGCCCGAGATCCGCGAGCGGCTGAAGGCGATCTGGACCGATCCGCATGGGCTCGACCCGTCGAAACGCGCCGCCAAGGTGACGCGCGAGATCGCCGAGCGGCTGGCGGCCGTGTCCAAGGCAGCCGAGAAGCACGGCTGGCCGACCGAAGAGGTCGCCATGTTCCTGATGCGCTGCCTCTTCACCATGTTCGCCGAGGACGTCGAGCTGTTGCCGAAGGATTCCTTCCGCGACGTGTTGAAGAAATGCGAGGCCGATCCGTCGAAGTTCCCCCATCTCGTCGGCCAGATGTGGGAGGCGATGGACACCGGCAGCTTCGCCATCGCGATCGAGACCAAGGTCAAGCAGTTCAACGGTGAGTTCTTCAAGCGCCGCTCGGTCCTCCCCCTCGACGCGCAAGAAATCGGCGAACTGCGCCGGGCCGCCGAGGCCGATTGGCGCGAGGTCGAGCCGGCGATCTTCGGCACGCTGCTCGAACAGGCGCTCGACCCGACCGACCGCAAGCGTCTCGGCGCGCACTACACGCCGCGCGCCTATGTCGAGCGGCTGGTGGTGGCGACGATCATCGAACCCTTGCGCGAGGAGTGGAACCAGACGCTGGCGACCGTCGAGCGCCAGCGCGCCGAGGGGCGCGAGAAGGAGGCCCGAGCCACGCTCCAGGCCTTCCACGACAAGCTGTGCAGGACGCGCGTGCTCGACCCCGCCTGCGGCACCGGCAACTTCCTCTATGTCTCGCTCGAACTGGTGAAGCGGCTCGAGGGCGAGGTGCTGGAGGCGATCGCGGCGCTGGGCGGGCAGGAGAGTTTCGCTGCGCTCGAGGGCCACACCGTCGATCCGCACCAGTTCCTCGGGCTCGAACTCAACCCGCGCGCCGCGGCGATCGCCGAGCTGGTGCTGTGGATCGGCTATCTGCAATGGCACTTCCGCACCAAGGGCGCGGCGCCGTCGGAACCGATTCTCCGCGCCTTCAAGAACATCCGCCAGATGGACGCGGTGTTGACCTGGGACGGCTACCCCGTCCCCAAGGTCGTCGACGGCGAGGAGACCTGGCCCAACCCGCGCCGGCCGGACTGGCCGACGGCGGAGTACATCGTCGGCAACCCGCCGTTCATCGGCGCGAGTTCGCTGCGTTCCCGCCTCGGCGACGGCTACGCGGAAGCCCTGTGGGCGGCGCACAAGGCGATGAACGAGAGCGCCGACTTCGTCATGTACTGGTGGGATCACGCCGCCGAGCTGCTCACCAAGCGCGGCACCGCGCTGAAGCGCTTCGGCCTCGTCACCACCAATTCGATCTCCCAAGTGTTCCAACGCAAGGTGATGGAACGGCACCTCAAGGCGAAGAAGCCGGTGTCGCTGGTCATGGCGATCCCCGATCACCCCTGGACCAAGGCCTCGCGCGACAGTGCCGCGGTGCGCATCGCCATGACCGTGGCGGAAGCCGGCAAGCGCGAGGGCGTGTTGCGGGAGGTGGTGCGGGAGGAGGGGTTGGAGACGGACGCGCCGATCATCGAACTTACGGGTCGTATGGGTCGCATAAACTCAGATTTGACCGTGGGCGCTGATATTTCTTCTGCGGTGGCGTTGGCGGCAAATTCCGGAATTTGCCACGACGGCGTGAAGTTGCACGGTCGTGGATTTCTTATACCGCAGAGTGTAGCAAGTGATTTTGCTGGGAGAGATAGTAAAATATTGGATCATATAAGAGAATATCGTAATGGAAGAGACATTGCCCACCGCTCTCGGGGGCTATTTGTGCTCGACTTCTTCGGATTGACGGAGGAGCAGCTGCGTTTTTGCTATCCATATGCTTATCAATTTCTCTATCTCAGCGTGAAAGCAGAGCGCGAAAAAGTAGCTGCCATGTCAAATAGCAAAGATGTAAAAGATTATGCCAGGAACTGGTGGATATTTGGAAAACCGAGACCAGAACTACGCCTAGCGATTGAGCGGCTTGCGCGTTATATTGCCACTGTGGACACCGCACGTCATCGGGTTTTCCAGTTCTTGGAGTCCCGTGTTATATGCGACGACAAATCTGTTGTTGTTGCCACTGATGATGCTTACATGCTTGGCATCCTCAGTGCGCGGGTGCATTTGATTTGGTCGCTTCGCGCTGGCGGCTGGCTCGGGGTTGGAAATGATTCCGTCTATACAAAGACCCGGACCTTCGACCCCTTCCCCTTCCCGGCGACCGACGACCTGCGCAAGCAGAAGATCCGCGGCCTCGCCGAGGAGCTCGACGCCTATCGCAAGCGGGTGCTGGCGGAGCATCCGCATCTGACGCTGACCGGGCTCTACAACGTGCTGGAGCGCCTGCGCGCCGGCGTCGCCCCCGCCGATCTCGAGCCCGCCGAGCGGCGGATCTTCGACGACGGGCTGGTGTTGATCCTGAAGGAACTCCACGACAAGCTCGACGTCGCGGTGGCGGATGCCTATGGCTGGCCGGCGGATCTCGCCGACGAGGAGATCCTCGCCCGCCTCGTCGCCCTCAACCGGGACCGGGCGAAGGAAGAGGCGCGCGGCCTCGTCCGCTGGCTGCGCCCCGAGTATCAGATCCCGAAATTCGGCTCGGCCAAGGAGAAGGCCGAACAGATCGAGGCGACCCTCGTCGCCCCGGAGGCGGCCGTCGCCAAGCCCGCCTATCCGACCGCCGACGCCGAGCAGACGGCGGTGGTGATGGCGGCGCTGATGGACACGCCCGCCGGCCTCGACGCCGCGGCGCTCGCCGCCCGCTTCAAGAAGGGCCGCGGCATCGAAGCCAAGATCGCCGCGGTGCTGGCCGCCCTCCACCGCCTGGGTCTGGCATGGTCCGACGACGGCCGGACCTGGCGCCTGAGACGCGCCGCGTGAGGCGCGCCGCACCGCGGCACGATCGACGACGATGTGAGGAGAGTGGTGCGCGGAAGGGCATCGAACTGAGCGCGCATCCATATGTGTTCATTGGAAGATTTTTATTTCGGTTTTCGTGATGCCCCCAAAAATGCCCCCAAACTGGTTTTCATACGGGGTACGAATCCGTTTTCGCGATCAAGCGGCCCAATTCGCCGAGAGGGCTTCGGCCTGTCTCAAGACCGTTTGAACCGCCGCATCCTGCAAATCCGGTGGGTATCCGAACTTGCGCAGGATGCGTTTGACGAGGACGCGCATTCGGGCTCTCGCGCTTTCCCGATGCGACCAATCGACGGTGGCACTGCCCTTCAATCCCGTGAGCAACTCGTGAGCAATGAGCTTGAGGGAGTCGTTGCCCATCAGTTCGACGGCGCTCTCGTTCTCGGCGAGGGCGTCATAGAAGGCGATCTCGTCCGCTGACAGGCCTTCCTCGTCGCCCCGCTTGTGAGCGGCGCGAACGTCCTTGGCGAGGGCGATCAGTTCTTGCAGCACCTCCACCGTGCTGATGGCGTTCATGTGATAGCGGGTGATGGCGGCTTCCAGACGCTCGGAGAAGCGCTTCGTCTCGACGATGTTGGTCTTGCTGCGCGATCGGATTTCGTCGTTCAGAAGCTTGCGCAGGGCCTCCAGCGCCAGGTTCTTCTTTTCGAGCTGTTGCACCTCGGCGAGGAACTCGTCGGACAGGATCGAAATGTCGGGCGTCGAGATGCCGGCGGCCGACAGGATGTCGACGATCTCGGTCGAGACCACCGCCCGGTCGAGAATCTGTTGGATGGCGAATTCCTGATCGACTTTCGAACGTCCAGCGCCTTCGGCCGATTTCACCAGCGCGGCGCGCACCGTTTGGAAGAACCCGACTTCGTCGCGGATGGAGCGGGCGAAGTCGCTCGCCGAGGCGAGGGCGAAGGCCTTCGAGAGGGCGAGGACGGCGTCTTGATAGCGACGGTTCTCTCGGCGTTTGCCCTCCTCCGAGGTCTCGCGGCCGGCGGCTTCGTGCTGTCTGGTCAGAATCCATTCGATGGCTTTGGCGAGGACGACGAGGCGCTCGTGGGGCGTGCCGGCGAGGCCGTGGACATAGTCGAAGCCGTGATACATCGCCTTCACGACTTCGTACTTCTCGATCAGCACCGCGACCGCTTCGGCCTCGTCGATGCCGGCTTGGCGCTGGTCCGAACCGGAATATTGGCCGAGGGCGTTCTTCAGGTTCTGCGCGATGCCGATGTAGTCGACGACGAGGCCCGCCGGCTTGTCGCGGAAGACGCGATTGACGCGAGCGATGGCCTGCATCAACCCGTGCCCCTTCATCGGCTTGTCCACGTACATCGTGTGCATCGACGGGGCGTCGAAGCCGGTCAACCACATGTCGCGGACGATGACTAGCTGTAAGGGGTCCGAGGGCTTCTTAGCGCGCTTGGCGAGGGCGTCACGGCGGGCCTTGGTGCCGATGTGGGGTTGCCACTCCGGGCGATCGGCGGCCGACCCGGTCATCACCACCTTGACCTTGCCGAGGGCGTCGTCGTCGCTCTGCCAGTCGGGGCGAAGGGCGACGATCTGATCGTAGAGGGCGACGCAGATCCGCCGGCTCATGCAGACGATCATCGCCTTGCCGTCCATCGCGGCGACGCGGTCCTCGAAATGGCGCACCAGATCGGCGGCGACCATCTTCAACCGCTTCTCCGAGCCGACGAGGGCTTCGACCGTCGCCCATTTGCGCTTGATGCGTTCTTGCTCGGTAAGGGCCTCGTCTTCGGTCAGCTCGTCGATTTCGGAGTCGATCTTCGGCGCGGCGTCCTCCGGCAACTCGATGCGGGCGAGGCGGCTCTCGTAATAGATCGGCACCGTCGCGCCGTCTTCCACCGCGCGGCTGATGTCGTAGATGTCGATGTAGTTGCCGAAGACGGCGGGGGTGTTGACGTCGTCCTTCTCGATCGGCGTTCCGGTGAAGCCGATGAAAGAGGCGTTGGGCAGGGCGTCGCGCAGGTGCTTGGCGAAGCCGTAGGCGATTTCGCCGGTCTTCTGTTCGATGCGGGCGCGGAAGCCGTATTGGCTGCGGTGTGCTTCGTCGGCGATGACCACGATGTTTTGCCGGTCGGAGAGCATCGGATAGGCCGAGGCGCCGATCGCCGGGGCGAACTTTTGAATGGTGGTGAAGATCACCCCACCGGAGGCACGGTTCAGCGCGAGTTGCAGGCTCTCGCGGCTATCGGCTTGGATAGGCGTCTGGCGAATGAGGTCGCGGCACATCGAGAAGGTGCCGAAGAGCTGATCGTCGAGATCGTTGCGATCGGTGATGACGACGATCGTGGGGTTGGCGAGGCCGGGGTGGCGCACCAGTTGGCCGGCGTAGAAGGCCATCAAAAGGCTCTTGCCCGACCCTTGGGTATGCCAGATCACGCCGATCCGCTTGTCGCCGCGTTGATGGCCGTCGACGCCGTCGAGCCCATAGACGGCGGGATCTTCGCGGAACCCATCGAGCGGGAGGCCTTCGTCCGCGTGGTTGAGCGCGAGCGCCATCAGCGTCGAGTCGATCGCCCGTCTGACGGCGTGGAATTGGTGATAACCGGCAATGATCTTGGCGAGGCCGGTACTCGTCTCGCCGAAGACCGTGAAGTCGCGGATGAGATCGAGAAGGCGGCGGTGGTCGAAGACGCCTTCGATCAGGGTGGCGAGTTCGGGGTGCCCCTTGGCGGCGATCACGGCGCCGTCGGTGGTCCGCCACGGCATGAACCGCTCCTGATCGGCCGTCAGCGAACCGATGCGGGCGGTGATGCCGTCGGAAGTGATCAGCACCGCGTTGGTGCGGAAGAGCGAAGGGATCTGCGTCTTGTAGGTCTGGAGCTGGTAGTGGGCGCCGAGAAGGGTCGCGACTTCAGAGCCGGGGGCCTTCAGCTCGATGACGCCTATGGGCAAGCCGTTGACGAAGACGACGACGTCGGGGCGGCGGTTGTTGCCGTTCTCGATGACGGTGAATTGGCCGGTCGCCAGCCAATCGTTGGCGCTCGGATCGCCGAAATCGAGGAGCCGGACCTTGTCACCCCGGATGGTGCCGTCCTCGGCATAGAACTCGACGTCGACGCCTTCGACCATGAGGCGGTGCAGCCTGCGATTTTCCTCGACGAGGGACGGGCGCTCGGTGGCGAGCACCTTACGCAGGGCGTCGCCGCGCGCCTCTGAGGGGATGGACGGGTTCAGCCGCTCGATCGCCGAGGCGAGGCGTCCGACGAGTACGACGTCCGCGTAAGCCTCGCGCTCCGGCGCCTTGCCGTCCGGGCCGATGACGGCGTCGGTGGCGAGCGCATAGCGGAGACCGGTAAGTTGATCGAGGACGACCTGTTCAATGGCAGCTTCGGAAAGATAAGCCATCAGGAGACCTCCGCGTCTTGAGGTGCAGCGGCCTTGGCTTCCAGGCAGGCGTCCAACACCACCTTGTAAGCCTCTCGGTCCAATTCGAAAAGCAATTGCGACACCACCACGGCCAACTCGATTTCCTCGCGGGGAGGCTTGCCGGGTAGCACGACGAAGAGGCGCGGAATTCCTTCTTCGTCCATTTCGCCTCGAAGTCCGGCATACTCGTCGATGACGTCGTTCGTCACCTTGAACCGTTCGTAGGGTTCCTTGCTGAGAACGGCATCAAGTTCGCGTTCCAGATAGGCCTCGTGCAGGAAAGTCACGATGGCGTCGGCAGCGAGAAGCGCGGCGCGTCGATGGTGAACCGAGAGCTTGGCGATGAAGCCGTCTTTGCCGTGACTTACCGTCCCGGCCTTGTTCCGCAAATCGCCCAGCGTGGTTGTCAGTTTGTGGTGCTGCGAGATGAGCTTCTTGAAGGCCTCGTCCCGAATTTCGCTCAGTTCGAGCACGCGCACAGCAGCGCTGACCCATGCGCCGAAGGCCGGGTTTTCCTCTTCGGGCTTAACGGGGCTGGTCGGGTTGTCGAGGTTGTCGATGATCACACGGCAGGCGCATTCGACGACGGCCTTTGCCGCGTCGATGCATGCATCGCTGTTCTCGTTGAACTCCCGTTCGAGCGCCTCGAACGTGTGCTGAAGCATCGGTGCATGGCCCCAGTGCTCGCAAAAGGTCCGAATGCCCGGATACCAGTCGGCGCTCATGTGGCCTCCCCGACGAGCTTTTCAGCGTCCTTGACGCGAATTTCGCCGGACATGAGCTTCGGGAGTAGCAGGTCGCGCATCGCCGCCAACATTTTGCTCTCGTCAGCATTGGCTCGATACTTCGCAAAGAAAGGGGCGACTGCGGTCGCGAAAGCGTCACAAACACTTGCCCCTGCATATATGAAGGGCATAGCATTCATGCGGCCTTGAGAGAGCTTCAGCTGCACAGCGCCTGTTATGTAGGGCGTGACAATCTCATGCTGGAAATACAACAGAAGTTGTTCAGTGCTTACTGAGCCTTTGCCTTGAAGCACGTGAGCGTGATTGTTCACCCATATCTTCCCCCAAACGTATTGCGTAAAGGCAAGCCCGTTCTTCTTAACCACCGATCCGTCTTCGCCTACTAGAAGATAGATGCCATCGAATAGGTAGGCATCGACGTGGTCCATCACTCCAGTAGCGCCGTGATAAGGGAATGGCCCCTGGCGCTTGGCGCGTTCCCCCCCAGAAACTGGAACGCGCTTCGAATCGAAATTCGACATGTGTGTGCCAAGAGGTTCTGTAATCCACCCCTCTGGCTTGCCTTCGTCGTCGAGGCGGTCGGGGAAGAGGGACCAGATATTCGTGGCGAGGTAGGGCGCGCGGCCTTCCATTTTGGCGCGGGTCGGGCCGAAATCGACGAACCAATCCTTGAAAATCGCCCGCGCGGTTCGCTCCAGCGTCTCGTTCATCCTCCGGTTCAGTTCAATTTTGCCATCGAGTGCGCTGAAGATGGCGGCGATTGCTTCAGCTTCTACGGTTTCCAGATTCGGAAAAGGAATATCAGCTAATTGAGACCCTGACACGTTGGGGAATGTCGAACCGGTCGCAGCCTGTAGAAGAACTGGCAGCTGCTGCTCGATGGCCGCTCGTATCAAGGATTGCAATTTTGGGTTCTTCTTGTGTCGAATACCCGCTAAACCACGACCAATCGCGTATTGCTGGTCTGCCCAGTTCATTCGGCCGGTGGTGGAGCCACGAACGCAAAACAGCAAATCGCCAGGAAGCGCTAGCTTTTTTGGGTCAGTAGTGAACTGGGTCGGAAGGGGGGTGGTCGTGCCAAATTCGGTTGGTCCATTCAGAAGAGGAAGTCCAGAACCATGCCGATTGCAATCTTCACCCGCAGGAGATTGCCCCATGACAATTACGGCTACGTCTTTCAGCCTTAGGGGTGCGGAGGCGTTCACGAAGTGACTCCTGCAAGCCGCACGCGGATCGATTCGGTCAATTGGTCAGCCTCGGCAAATTGTGCCTCCAGCGCTTCCCGCAGCTCCGCGAACCGCTCCGCAAACGGCAATTCGTCATTGTCGACATCCGCCGCCCCGACATACCGTCCCGGCGTCAACACATGCTCATGCCCTCGGATCACCTCCAATTTCGCCGCCTTGCAGAACCCCGGCACGTCCGCGTACACCCCCGCGTCCGGCTCGCCGCGCCAGGCGTGGTAGGTGCCGGCGATCCGCGCGATGTCGTCGTCGGAGAGTTCCTTGCGGGTGCGGTCGACCATGGTTCCGAGTTTTCGCGCATCGATGAACAGGATCTCGTCGCGGCGGTCGCGCAGTTTGGCGCTGCGGCCGACACCGTTGGAGCGGTCGCGGGCGAGGAACCACAGGCAGGCGGGGATTTGGGTGTTCTAGAACAGTTTGCCGGGCAGGGCGACCATGCAGTCGACCACGCCGGGCTTGCCGCCAACGCCTTCGATCAGGGCGCGGCGGATCTCCCCTTCGCCGGACTGCGACGACGACATCGAGCCGTTGGCGAGCACCACGCCGGCGACGCCCACCGGGGCGAGGTGATGGACGATGTGCTGGATCCAGGCGAAGTTGGCGTTGCCGGCGGGGGGGAGGCCGTATTTCCAGCGGACGTCCTCGCGCAGGCGATCACCTCCCCAATCTGAGATGTTGAACGGCGGATTGGCGAGGACATAGTCGGCGCGTAGGTCGCGCAGCTCGTCCTTGTGGAAACTGCCTTCGCTGTTCCATTTGATGTCGGCATCGATGCCGCGCACCGCGAGGTTCATCTTGCACAGACGCCACGTGGTGTAGTTCGACTCCTGCCCATAGACGGCGATGTCGCCGATGCGGCCGCCGTGCAGTTCGACGAATTTTTCCGACTGCACGAACATACCGCCGGAGCCGCAACAGGGATCGTAGACGCGGCCCTTGTAGGGCTCGATCATCTCGACCATGACGCGGACCACCGAGCGGGGCGTATAGAACTCGCCGCCGCGCTTGCCTTCCGAGCCGGCGAATTGACCGAGGAAATATTCGTAGACCCGGCCGAGCACGTCGCGCGAAGAGCCCTTCTCTTGGCCGAGCGCGATGCCGGAGACGAGGTCGATCAACTCGCCGAGCATGACGGCATTGAGGGCAGGGCGGCCGTAGTCCTTGGGCAGAACGCCCTTGAGGTTCTCGTTGTCTTTCTCGATCGCCATCATCGCTTCGTCGATCAGCTTGCCGATCGTCGGTTGTTTGGCATTGGCCTGAAGGTGGGACCACCGCGCGGTCGGGGGAACCCAGAAGACGTTGTCGGCGGCGTATTCATCGCGGTCCTCGGCGCCTTCGGGGTATTCGGCGAGGAGTTCGGAGCGCTTCGCCTCGAAGCTGTCGGAGATGTGCTTGAGGAAGATCAGGCCGAGGGCGACGTGCTTGTAGTCCGACGGTTCCATGTTGCCGCGCAGCTTGTCGGCGGCCTTGAACAGGTCCGCCTCGAAGCCGAGGTCGCCGCCGTTGGCCTTGGCCGCGGCGCGGGGGGGCTTCGAAGCGACCGGCTCGGCGGGGGGGGGGGCGTTTGGGGGGGGGGGGGGCCCGCGGAGCCGCCACGCCCGCGTCCGGGCTTGATCACGCCTTCGGCGACGAGAGCGCTCTTGACGGCGTCATAAGCCGCTTCGTCCCATCCGAGCATTTCGCGCAGACGCCCATTGCCGGCCGATCCCCCGCAAGAGCGGAGCGCCTCGAGGAAGCGGTCGTTGCGGTCCGAGCCTGTCATTTCGATGTACCCGTCCATTGAATCGTTCGGCGGGCATATTCGGCGTCGCGATCGAAAACGCCAACCGAGAAGTTGTCGCGATCGATCCGACACCGACGATTTGGGGTGCGAAGTGGATAGGGACTTGGCATCGGGTGGCGGCCGACACGGGAAGCGTCAATTGCGAGTCGGGACGAAATCATCAGGGAAATTTCCCAGAGGAAGCGCGGGACCCGTCAAATCGGCTGATGATAAAGCCGAGTCTTCGACGTTAGCTTTCGGGCTTGCTCTGCTTGTCCCGGTCAAGGCGCTCGGTCTCGAAATACGTTATAGAACAATAGTTTATATCGATCTTGCGCGCTTTAGCGACGTTATAAATACTTGGCGCAGTGCGTAAGGGTGTGGAGGTTTTCGTGGGGGAATAGTCTTGGGACTTGCGGTGCGCCGATTCGGAGGATAGGCCAAACGTACCCGGTCCGTTCAGGTCCGGGGCGGTGCCTCCCGGTTCGGAGGCGTCCGAAAAGGCAAGGACCGCCGACCAGTGGCATGGTCGAACGGTCCTTGGGGTCGAAACCCGTTGCTCTGTTGGGAGCGGGCGAAAGTTACCCCGGCGGCTCTCTACCGTCAAAGGTATTCCAGAGCCGCCGCCTCGTCGGTTCGTACGAGGTGAATCGCAGAATGACTTCCGACAATTCGACTTCTTTCGCCGGTTCCGGCCACGGGAGCGGCTTGCCCGAAACCGGGCTCCTCCGTCTCGCATCCATCCTCGCCCCCAGAGGCCCGATCCCCGTCGGCAAGTCGACGTGGTGGGACGGGGTCAAGTCCGGGCGGTTTCCGCAGCCGGTGAAGCTCGGACCGCGCGTCACGGCGTGGCGAGTCGAGGACATTCGCGCCCTCGTCGATCGGGGGGTCTGATCGCATGAACTACCGCGCCGACTTTCGGCGGGTGAAGAGGCATCGGACCTACACGGTTTCGGAACTCGCCCGCGTCACGGGCGTGCACGATCACACGGTGCGCGCCTGGATCAAAGCGGGGCTGGCGGTCCTCTCGGATGCCCGCCCCACCCTCATATCAGGGGACGAAGCGAAGCGCTTCCTCGCCGCCCGCCGCGCCGCTCGCAAGAGTCCCTGCGGTCCCGGACGGTTCTATTGCTTCCGGTGTCGCGAGCCGCGCGAGCCCGCTCTCGGCATGGCCGACTACGTCCCCTTCGACGATGCGATCGGCAATCTCTCGGCACTCTGCCCGGTCTGCGAAACGGTCATGAACAAGCGGGTGTCGCTCGCTCGATTGGGCGTCGTCGTGGCACGGATGGAGGTCGCGTTTCCGATGGGGCGAACACGATTGAACGAGAGTTCAGAGCCCTCCCTCAATCGTGACTTCGGAAAGGATCGATGACATGGCGAAACTCAACGCCGCCAACGAGCGGATCAAGCGCGATTATTTCCGGTACCTGAAGGAAGCCAAGCGGGCGAGCGAGGCCTCGGTCGATGCGGCCGCGGCGGCGATCGCCCGTTTCGAGGTCTACACGAAGCGACGAGACTTCAAGCGGTTCCACATCTCGCAGGCGACGGGCTTCAAGGCTTCGCTCGTCGACGCGATCTCGGATCGCTCGGGTAAACCGCTCTCCAAGGCGACAGTCAATCAGACGCTCGCCGCCTGTCGCGCTTTCTTCGTGTGGCTCGCGGGGCGACCGGGGCATCGGTCGCGCCTCACCTACGCCGATGCCGACTACTTCAATCTGTCGGAAAAGGACGCGCGGATCGCTACGGCGTCGCTCGAACGTCCGGTCCCGACGCTCGAACAGATTCGGCACACACTCTCGGTCATGCCGACCGTGACGGAGATCGACCGTCGCAACCGAGCGGTGGTCGCCTTCACCCTGTTGACCGGTGCTCGGGACGACGCGATCGCCTCGGCGCGGATCAAGCACGTCGATCTCGCGGAAAGACGGTTTCGCCAGGATGCGAAGGAGGTGCGGACGAAGTTCTCGAAGAGCTTCGATACGTGGTTCTTCCCCGTCGGGGAGGAGGTCGCGCCGATCCTTGCCGATTGGGTGGATGAATTGCGACGCGTTCACCTCATGGGCGAGAGCGATCCGCTCTTTCCGGCATCCAAGGTGGCGATCGACCCGCAGACGCGCCGGTTCGCCGTGGTGGGGCTCGATCGCAAGGTCTGGTGCAATGCCGCACCGATCCGGACCATCTTCCGTGAGGCCTTCACGGCGGCGGGGCTTCCGTACTTCAACCCTCATTCGGTCCGAAAGACGCTCGCTCGGTTGGGGGAGCGGATCTGCAATGGTCCCGAGGCGTTCAAGGCGTGGTCGCAGAACCTCGGTCACGATCACGTCGCGACGACGTTCTCGAGCTATGGGCAAGTGCCGCCACATCGGCAAGCGGAGATCCTGCGTGGGCTCGGTCAACCTCGCGGTGCGGAAAATGCCTTGACGTCGGGTCTGGTGGCATTGCTCGAAGCGCAGGGGCTCACGGTCCGGCCTTCCCCCCGAGCCTGAACTCGACCACCTCGCCGCCCTTGCGCAGCGTGTCGAGGTGGTCAGCCCACCACTGCATCAACTTCACGCGCTCGTCCCAGCGTTCGCCGCGGGCGTAGGCGCGGCGGACGGCGTTCTTTTCGACGTGGGCGAGCTGGCGCTCGATCGCATCGGGGTTCCACTTGCCGGACTCGTTGAGGAGGGTCGAGGCGGTGGCGCGGAAGCCGTGGGAGGTCGCTTCGTCCTTGGCGTAGCCGAGGCGGCGAAGAGCGGCGTTGAGGGTGTTCTCGGAGATCGGGCGAAGAACGGTCCGAACGCTCGGGAAGACGAGTCGACCGTTGCCGGTGATCGGCCGCAGCGCTTCCAATTCCGCCAGCGCTTGGCGGGGAAGTGGCATGCGGTGCTCGCGGCGCATCTTGGCGCGATGGGCGGGGATGGTCCAAACCGCCTTGTCGAGGTCGAACTCGGACCATTCCGCCATGCGCAACTCGCCGGGGCGGGGGAAGAGGATCGCCAGAAGGCGCAACGCGGTCTTGGTGGTCGGCTGCCCGTCGAAGTCGTCTATCGCCCGTAAGAGGGCGCCGAGGTCCTTGGTGTCGGTCACGGCGGCGCGGTGTTTCACCTGCGGTCGAACGAGGGCGCCGTGCAGCGCCTGCGTCGGGTCGGTATCGGCGCGGGCGGTGGCTATGGCATAGCGGAAGACGGCGCCGACGGTCGCCCGAAGGCGGACCGCGGTCTCGTGGTTGCCCTTGGCTTCGATGCGCTGGAGAACGACGAGCACGTCGGGGGCGCGGATCTCGGTCATCGGGCGATCACCGAGTTCGCCTCTGGCGAGCCCGAGGAGCCACTCGACCTTGCCGATCGTCGACTTCGCCTTGCCCTCGCGGCGCATCTTGTCGAGGTACTCGTCGGCAAGGACGGCGAAGGTGTTCGCGGCGACGAGCGCGGCCTCGCGGCGAGCGTCGCGCTTGTGGGCGGAAGGGTCGATGCCTTCGATAAGAAGCGCTCGCGCCGCGTCTCGCGCCTCTCGCGCCTTGGCGAGGGTCACGACCGGATAAGGTCCGATCGCGAGCTTCTTCTCTTTGCCCCCGTACCGGTACTTCCAATACCAGAGGCGCGACCCACTTGGGTTGACGAGGAGATAGAGGCCCCCGGTATCCGCCAGCTTGTGGGGCTTGTCTTGGGGCTTGGCGTTGCGAATGGCGATGTCGGAAAGGGGCATTGGGGGCTTCGCCTCCGGGGGCCTTTAGCCGAGGCCCCCATTTAAGCCCCCAAATTCACCGGATGCAAACGGAAGCCCCCGGATCAATTCGGACACACGAAGCCCGAAATACGGCTCTAAGCCGTTGATTTTCGGACGTTATCGGACGATTTCGGAGGGGAGAGTGGTGCCGCGGAAGGGATTCGAACCCCCGACCCCATCATTACGAATGACGTGCTCTACCGGCTGAGCTACCGCGGCCAAGTCGGATCGGGTCGCAGGAGGGATGCGGCGCGCGGCGCCGGCCCGGGCGATCCCGTCGGACGGCCGACCTGATACCGGCATTCGAAACCCTTGGCAAGTCCGCCGGCGAAGCCGCGGGGATCGGAAAACGGGCGGCGCCGGCCGCCGGCCGCCGCGGCGGCACTTTCCCTCTTCGTCGTCTTGCTCTAAATCAGCCGGCGACATCTTCCCGCCTCCGAAGGACGATCCGATGGCTCCGCGCACCCTCTACGACAAGATCTGGGACGATCACGTCGTCGCCACCCAGCCCGACGGGACCTGCCTCCTCTACATCGATCGCCATCTCGTCCACGAAGTGACGAGCCCGCAGGCCTTCGAGGGGCTGCGCGTCGCCGGTCGCAAGGTGCGGGCGCCGCAGAAGACCCTGTTGGTCGTCGACCACAACGTGCCGACCACCGATCGCAGCCACGGCATCGACGATCCGGAATCGGCGCTGCAGGTGGCGACCATCGCCAAGAACGCCGCGCATTTCGGGCTCGAGTACTACGACGAGCACGACAAGCGTCAGGGCGTCGTCCACGTCATCGGCCCGGAGCAGGGCTTCACTCTGCCCGGCACCACCATCGTCTGCGGCGACAGCCACACCTCGACCCACGGCGCCTTCGGGGCGCTCGCCCACGGCATCGGCACCTCGGAGGTCGAGCACGTGC
>CALMYM010000123.1 GCA_937873675.1 uncultured Alphaproteobacteria bacterium
GGCGGCGCTCGACGTCGGCGAGGAAACCGGCAAGGCGCCCGAACCGGAAGTGATGATCCCGCTGGTGGCGACCCGGAAAGAGCTGGAGCTGATGCGCGCCTTGGTCGTGCAGACGGCCGAACGCGTGTTCACCGAGCGCAAGGCGCAGGAAGCCGAGCTGCTGCGCGCCCGCGAAGCGGCGGAGGAGGCGAGCCACGCCAAGACCCGCTTCCTGGCCAACGTCAGCCACGAGCTGCGCACGCCGCTCAACGCCATCATCGGCTTCTCCGAGATGCTCGGCGCCGAGGTCTTCGGCCCGCTCGCCGATCCGCGCCAGCGCGAATACGTGCACCTCATCCACGAATCCGGTTCGCATCTCCTGCAGGTGGTCAACGACATCCTCGACATGTCGAAGATCGAGGCCGGCACCTTCGACGTCGTGCCCGAGCCATTCGACATTCTCAATCTCATCGACGGCGTACGGCAGATGATGGCGCACCAGGCCGACGAACGCGGCCTGACGCTGAAGCTCGCCGGCGGCTTCGACCTGCCCGAGATCGTCGCCGATCGCCGCGCCTGCAAGCAGATCCTGATCAATCTGCTGTCCAACGCCGTCAAGTTCACCGACCGCGGCGGCAGCATCGCGCTCGGCGCCCGCTGCGAGGGCGACGACGTCGAGATCTTCGTGCGCGACACCGGCATCGGCATCTCCGAGAAGGATCTCGTCCGCCTCGGCACCCCCTTCGTCCAGGCCGACAGCGGTTACGACCGACGCCACGAGGGCACCGGTCTCGGCCTGTCGGTGGTCAAGGGGCTGGCCGATCTGCACGGCGGTCGCATGCGTATCGAGAGCCGGCTCGGCGAAGGGACCTGCGTCACCGTGGTCCTGCCGATCGACGGCGAGGGGGCTCGTGACAAGGTGGTTCCGGCTCGGGTCGTCGAGATGACGCCTCCGGCGGACACCCGGGCCACCGAGAAGAAGAAGCGGGCATGACCATGGCGAGATACGACCGCTCGGCCGACCACCACTGGGACGACCGCGCCGACGACCGCGACGATCGCCGCGGCGGACGTCGCGCGCCCGGAAGTCTGCCGATCCGCGTCGCCGAACTGGCCCTGCGCAATCCGGTGAAGACGGGCGGTCTGACCGTCTCGCTGGCGATGGTGGCCGTCACCGTCGCCAATGCGTTGGTCAACCAGCCGGCCCGCCATCCCCATCCGTTCTTCGAGACCCGCGCCACCGTGCGCGACACCGTCCATCCGGCGGTCCGGGCGCCCGTCCACCCGGTCTCCACCGCGCCGTCGCCCGCCGTTCACCCCTCGTCCGGTCTTCCCGTGGTGTTGCCGCGGCCCAAACCGGTGAGCGAACTCGACGAGGGTCTCATCCGCGATCTCCAGGTGGTGCTCGCCGAACGCGGCTTCTACACCGGACCGATCGACGGCGTCGTCGGCCCGGCGACCGCCGAAGCGATCGGCGCCACCGAGCGCCTCCTCGGGGTCTCTCCGACCGGCGTGGCCTCCGAACTCCTGCTCGCGGCGCTGCGCGCGGCGCCGCAGGTCGTCGCCCGGGCGCCGCAGCCGACCGCCGATGCGCCGAAGAAGCAGGCCACAGCTCAGCCCCGGACACAGGCGCCGGTGCCGGTTCCGGCCGCTTCCCGCGGTCCCGCACCCCAGACGGCGACGACACCGCCCACCCCGTCGATGCGGATCGCCGCCGCGGACGCGGTCGCCTATCCGGCGGGTCACGACGAGGTGGTGGACTACGCCGCGACCGACGTGCCGGTCTTCACCGGGTCGATCCGTCGCGCCGCCCGTGAACCGCTCGCCAAGGGCGGCGACGAGAAGCTGCAGAAGCTGCAGCGCGCGCTGATCGCCGCCGGTTACGGACCGCTCAAGGCCGACGGCCGTTGGGACGAACGCTCGGTCTCGGCGGTGCGCCGCTACGAGGCCGATCGCGGTTGGCCGGTGACCGGCCGCCCGAGCGAGCGTCTGGTCTGGGATCTGATGCCGAAATCGGCGCAGGCCCGTCGCTGAGCGATTCCGTTCGGCGCCGTTTCGTGGTCCGATCGCTCTTCTCACGAATCCGACGGGTCGGTGGTTCATGCGCTTGAGATCGGACGTCTGGGTCGCGGCCCTGGTGCGGCGCGCCTTCGCCGCCGGCGCCACCGCGACCGTCGTCCATCACGGCGCCGACGAAGCCGGCGCGATCTTCGTCGTGGTCGATCGGCTCGACGGCACGGTCGATCTCTGGGGACCGGCGCCGCAGAGCGATTTCACCGAAGCTTCCCCCGGCGATCGCCGCTTCGAACGTCTCCTCGCCCGCGCGCCGCGCCCCGAGGCTCCGGCGCGCATCGCCTCGGAGCGTCGCTTCGATCCCGATCTCTGGATGGTCGAGGTGGAGGATCGCCAGGGGCGCCACTTCATCGAGCCGCCGCCGGCCGATCCCGAC
Organism: uncultured Alphaproteobacteria bacterium; assembly: GCA_937873675.1. Lineage (GTDB taxonomy): Bacteria > Pseudomonadota > Alphaproteobacteria > Rhizobiales > Ancalomicrobiaceae > CALBKH01. Next base: position 2,429 of record CALMYM010000123.1, read on the forward strand.
GCGCCGCCGCCGTCGCGGCCCGAATGGCCACCGCGGCTCTGACGCCGTCTCCGATCGATCGTTCCGGACGGCTCAGCGGTCGTTGCCGCGCAGCCGCTCGCCGTCGCCGGTCGCACCGGCCCGGTCGATGCCGGTCGCTTCCTGACGGCCGAGGCCACGACGGTCGCTCTGTTCGACCACCCGCGTCGTCTCCACCCGCCCGAGGCCGCGGCCGCCGCGCCAGGTCTGCACGATGTTCTCCGCCGTACGCCAGCCGATCCGCCCGGCCATCGCCGAGAGATCCTGCATGTGGGTGAGCGTCGCCCGCTCGCCCGAGTGCAGCAAGAGGATCGACGTCGCGGTCCGCTCGTCGATGCCGAGGGCGGCCAGCGTGATCGCCAGCGCCTCGCCGTTGCGGTCGGTGAGGATGCGCTCGACCACCGGACGATCGAGCCGTGCGGCGTGGGCCAGGTCGTCGGCGAGACGCTCCCGCTCGCCCGCCACCAGGGCGCCGAACAGGCGGGCGCCGACCATCGCCGGATCGTCGCTGCGCCGCCGCCGCGGCGGCGGCGCAGCGAGGGTGGCGACGGTGGTGTGCTCCTGGATGAAGCGCCAACGGCCGGCGGAATCGTGCGACAGGAAGACGTCGAGATCGCCGGCGATCTCGGGAGCCGTCCGGCGCAGCGCCTGCGCCGCGGCGTCCTCGTCTTCCCAGGCTCGCGCTTCGGCGTCGAGCTCGCTCGCCAGCCGGTCGAGCGCGTGTTGCAGCGCCGCTTCGGCTTCTTCGTCGCTCGGCGAGGCCGCCGAGCCTTCGGCCGCTTCGGCCTCGAGTTCCGCCGCCAGTTCGTCGAGGGCGCGTTGCAGCGCCACTTCGGATTCCGTCTCGGCGTCGCCGATCTGCCGGGTCGTCGCGGCCCGTTCGAGCATCGCCGCGGTGTGCATCGCCTCGATCGCCGGTGCCGCCGCCTCGCGTCGCGCCGGTCGCATCGCGGTCTCCGTGTCGACCGATCGGACGAGAGCCATCGCGACATCGGGCGTGAGGTCGAGGCGCTCGGCGACCAGTTCGACGTGCGCGGGGCTCTTCCGCATGATCTCGACCAGATCGGCCGATGTCAGCACCGGCGAGCGCAACACCACGGACTGCGCCACCGCGATCTCGTCGCTCGCCAGCAGTCGCGCGATCGACGGCGGCGTGTCGGCGCGGTGTGCCAGACGGTGGGCGACATGCGCCCGATCTACGACCGTCGCGTCGGGCAGGAGGCCGGTGATGAGATCGGCGAAGGCGCGGATCTCCGCCCGCTCGTGGGTCGGTGCCAGAACGAAGAGATCGACCGCCGAGCGCAGGACTTCGCTCACCCGCGAGTGGCTCGGTTCGGTGCGCGGATCACGGGGGGAATCGGGCGAAGACGAAGACATCGGCCGCTCTCGACACAGGCAGGGACAGGGTCGCCGTCCAGTATCGGGATCGGGAGTTAATGGTTCGTTAACCATGCCCGTGCGACCGATCCGACGAGGGCGGAATCGATTCCCGCACCTTCGACCGTCGAAGAAAGCCGAGAGCGGCCGCCATCGAAGGTCGCTCCCGCCGATCTCCAGGGACGGGCGAGGTGAGCCATGGGAGACGTCGTTCGGTTATCGGAGGTGCGCGCGTCGCGTCCTTCTCGCCGCGTCGAGACCGAGGTCCCGACGGAAGCGACGATCGCGCTCTTCACCGGCGTCCGCATCGAGCGCTGGAGCGACGGCGAGACCGGCCCCGGAGAGACGCCGCAAAATCGTCCCACCCCGCCACGCCGCCGGCGTCGACGCACCTGACGGCGTGAGCCGCGAGGAGAGTTCCCGTGCCGCAGAGGCGGATCGTCGCCCTCGCCTTCGCTCTGCCGGTGGTCCTCGCCGGATGCGGTCGTCCGACCGGTGACTTCGGACGAGCCGAGCCGAGTGCCCTCCACGACCGCGTCATGCCGGCCGCCGGAGCCCTCGTCGCCGAGTGGGATCGTCGCGAGGTCGTCTCCGACTTCAATCGCACCGATCGCGAAGGCACGCTGCGCGACCGTGCCTGGTCGCTGGTGCGCGCCCCCCACGTGCGCGACTGGTTCGGCGAGACCCTGGTCGAATTCGAACGCACCCGCATCGTGCCCGAGATCGACTACGCCTTCGAGCCGAAGGGCTACTACAACCACCTGCGCCGCGACCCGTTCGTCTCCTCCGAGACCCGGTGGAACCGGGCGATCGCCGACATGCGCGCCGACACCGCGCTCATCGGACCGTTCTGGAGCGAAGCGCGCCGGGTGCGCGAGGACGACGCCCTGCGCCTGCGCGCCCTCGACGAGCGTCGCGGCGGCGCTCCGAGCGAGTTGAGCAACGCCTATGCCCGCATCGACGAGAACGCCCGTGTCGTCGACTGGGTGTGGCGCGCCATGCGCCTGCGCGTCGCCGCCTATCGCGACGCCATCGACCGGATGATGGTGGAGACGCCGTCGCAGCGCCGCTACGAGGCCGAGATCGCCTGGGCCGAACTGCGCGACGCGATCACCCGCGCCGAGGCCGGCATGCCGGTCGCGCCGCGCCGACAGGCCGGATCGTCGACGCCGTCGCGCTACACCAAGCGAGAGACCATCCAGGAGAAGGTGCCGCAGAAATGACCGCGCCGGCGCGCCGGTCTCACGACAGCGGCGTCGGACTGCAGGAGGCGGTGGAGAGCGTCTTGTCGATCTCGCCTTGGCGCGACGTCGTCGGCACCAGGATCTTGTAGATGGCGAAGCCCTGCTGGCTCGGCCAGTCGACGATCACCACGTCCTCGAATTCGTCCGGCAGGCTCTCGCGCAACTGCGCCACCTGGACATGCGACGCCACCAGGATGTCGATCGGCTTCTGCTCGGCCGCCCGGTTGTCGACGCCCCACACCCACAGGCCGTGGCGGTCGTAGAGCGACAGCGACCAGTAGCCGTCGGTCACCTCGGCACGGATCCGCATCGGTCCCTTGTCGAGCGAGAAGCGGCAGACGGTGTGGGTCATCGCCGGATCGAGGCCGGGCAGCGTCTTCACCCCCGGTGCGGCGCGCGGCAGGCGGGTGAAGACGCCGTCGCCGGTGAACTCGCCGACTTCGCGCCAGGGGTCGTTCACGGCGAACTGCGGCACGCCGATCACGGTGACGATGTGGACGATTCCCGCGAGGAACAGGGCGCCGAGAAGCCAGGCCGCGGTGCGCATCATCGGCAGGCCTCCCGTGTGACGTGCGGCATCTCCATCCCGGGATCGGGGGAGAGAGCGAGCGGCGTGTCGTAGAGGCGCAACACCAACCGCTCCTCACCGGCGGCATGCGAAGGCAGCCAGTTTCCGGGCCGCGCCGCCGCCGCGACGGTGATCTCGAACCGGCCGTCGGCGTCGCGCAGGATCTCGCGCGAGGTCAGCGCGGTGCGGCCGGTGACGGACGCGGGCAAGCCGCCGGCGGCGTCGGTGACCGACAGGGTCCACAGCCGCGCCGTCGGCGTCCGGCCGGCGATGCGATAGTCGCAGGCACCGTCGAGCCCACGGCCTTCGTCGTCCGTCGTCGCGATGAAGATCAGGCCCTCGCCGGCGCCCAGTGCGATCTCGCCGGTGCGGGCGATGCGTGCCCGGGTGTAGGGATCGGCGGTTTCCGCCGTCACCGCCGGAACCGCCTTCCACACGCCGACGCCGTAGCCGATGCGCGGCGCGGCGACCATGTACCACGCCGAAGCGAGGCCGAGGCCGAGCGCGATCACGAGGGAGGCGAAGAGTTCGACGAGGAAGCGCACACGAACGATCCGATCGAGATGGACGGGGTGCGACGGCGCGACCGGAATCGACGCGGCCGAACCGGGCCGATCCTCGCCGTCGCCGCCGGTCGCGTCAATGGCGCGCCCGGGTTCGCGACACCAGCCTTCAGTCGCGACCGATCGGCTTCAGGCGTCCCGACCCGCTGCCGTCGGCGAGCCGCACCAATCGTCCGCCGGCCGGCGCAAGCGGCTGCAGCGCGCCCGATTTCGCCGGTTTCGCGCCGCCGGACAGCGGTTGCGCCGCGCTGCCGAGCCGCTTTTCGATCTCGGTCAGGACGCCGATGGTGCGCGCCGAAAGCGGTTTCGGCCGTCCCGCCAGGGGGGAGGTCTCCGGGGACCCGAGCCCGCCGGGTGCGCGGCCGCCGAGCCCGGCCACCGCCGCACCGCCGCGCCGCGGCGGCGGCATGCCGGGCGCCTGCTTCAGCTCGATGTTCTGGTGGGCATAGGCCATCACCTCGTGCCAGATCGGCGCCGGGATCATGCCGCCGGTGACCCGCTGCATCGGCGTGTAGTCGTCGTTGCCGACCCACACGACTCCGACCATGTTGCCGGTGAAGCCGCAGAACCACGCGTCGCGCGACGACTGCGTCGTCCCCGTCTTGCCGCCGGCCGGGATGCCGTCGAGCTTGGCCCGCTGGCCGGTGCCGCTCTCCACCGCGTTGTGCAACATGCCGTCGATCTCGGCGATCTTGTCGGCCGGGAAGATCCGCTGCGGCGGTTTCGCTTCCCTCGTGCGATCGTAGAGCACCCGGCCGGTGGTCGAGCGGATCTCTTCGACCGCATAGGCGGAGACCTTGAAGCCGCCGTTGGCGAAGACGGCGTAACCGGCGGCGTGGTCGATCATGTGGACCTCGGACGCACCGATGACGAAGGGCCAATCCGGCTTCACCGGCAGGTCGAGACCGAACTGCCGGGCGACCGCCGCGACCCGTTCGCGGCCGACCTGCGCGGCGAGCTGAACGGGAACCGAGTTGAGCGAACGGGCGATCGCCACCGACAGCGTCACCCGGCCGTAGTAGCCGCCGCCGTAGTTCTTCGGGCACCAGTTGCCGATGCAGTAGGGCTGGTCGGTGATGGTCGAGGTGGCGGTCTTACCGGCGAGCAGGGCCGCCGTGTAGACGTAGGGCTTGAACGACGAGCCCGGTTGGCGCGCCGCGTCTGTCGCCCGGTTGAACTGGCTCGCCGAATAGTCGCGGCCGCCGACCATGGCGCGCACCGCGCCGAGCGGTTCCATGAACACCGCCGCCGCCTGGGAGACCTCGAGTTCCTCGCCGTGCTGGCGCAGCGAGTTCTCCACCGTCTCCTCGGCCTTCTTCTGCAGACCGACGTCGATCGTCGTGCGGACCACCAGCGTGTGCTCCGCCGGCGCCATCTCCTGGACTTCGTCGAAGGCGTAGTCGAGGAAGTAGTCCGGCGAATAGGTGTGCTGACGATCGACCGGTGTCGCCGGCCGGCGCCGCGCCGCCACCACCTGGCCCTCGGTGAGGAAGCCGGCGGCGACCATGTTGGAGAGCACGTCGTTGGCCCGCGCGCGCGCCGCCGGCAGGTTGGCGTGGGGGGCGTATTTGGTCGGTGCCTTGAACAGGCCGGCGAGCATCGCCGCTTCCGCCAGATCGATGTCGCGCACCGACTTGCCGAAATAGAAGTCGCTCGCCGCCGCCACGCCGAAGGTGCCGCCGCCCATGTAGGCGCGGTCGAGATAGAGCTTCATGATCTGGCGCTTGGTCATGTTGGCTTCGAGCCACATGGCCAGGAACGCCTCTTTGATCTTGCGCTCGATCGACCGCTCGTTGGTCAGGAACAGATTCTTGGCGAGCTGTTGGGTCAGCGACGAACCACCCTGGACGACCGTCTTGTGGCGCAGGTTGGCGACCACGGCGCGGGTCGTGCCGATGATGTCGATGCCGAAGTGGTCGAAGAAGCGCCGGTCTTCGGTGGCGAGCAGCGCTTTGATCAGGTGGTCGGGGAACTGCTCGAGCGGCACCGTGTCGTTGAGCACGATGCCACGCCGGCCGATCTCGTTGCCGTAGCGGTCGAGGAACAGCACCGAATAGTCGACGTTCTTGCGCCAATCCGTCTTGGTGACCTCCATCGCCGGGAGTGCGAGGGTCAGCAACAACACGAAACCGCCGGCGCCCAGTGTCACGCCGTCACCGAGGATTTCGAGGATCACGCGCTTGATGCCGCGCACCCGGAAGACGCGCAGCGCCACCGAAAGCCGCCGATACCACTCGACCGCACCGGTGCCGACGCGGTAGACCGCGGTGTCGAGCGCCGCGTCGACGGCGAGCAGTCGCCGCGACACGCGTTCTCTCCAGCCGACGGGAGGCCGCACGGGCTCTTCGGGCAGCGGCGACGCCTCCTCGGTCGGACCGCTCTCGGCGGCGCCCGGCGACGGCGATTCGACCCGCTCGACGGCGTCCTCCGGCGAAGGCGCCGCGGGTGTCTCCTCGGGAGGCGGTGTGGTCTCGGTCAAGGGATCGGGTCCGCTCGTCGCTTCGCGTCGCCGGCGTGTCGTCGGCGGTGCGAAAAGGTTGACGAGAGTTTAACGGCTGGCCGTCCCGGGGTCGAGGGGCGGGCAGAGGGGGCGAGTGGCCGCCCGGGAGAGGTCGAGCGACGTGGACGAAACGGTGAAGACGGACCACACGGAAACCCCGTTCTGGCGGGCGAAACGGCTCGAAGAGATGTCCCGCGAAGAGTGGGAGAGCCTGTGCGATCTGTGTGGACGATGCTGCCTCAACAAGCTCGAGGACGAGGAGACCGGCGAGATCTTCTGGACCGACGTCGCCTGCAAGCTGCTCGATCCGACCACCTGTCGCTGCACATCCTATGCGAATCGCCACGACTTCGTCCCCGACTGCGTCGAGCTCGACGTCGAGGAGGTGGTCACCCAGACCTACACCTGGCTGCCGCCGACCTGCGCCTATCGCCGGCTCGCCGAGGGTCACGACCTCGCCCCCTGGCACCCGCTCGTCTCCGGCGATCCGGAGAGCGTCCATCGCGCCGGCATCTCGGTGCGCGGGCGGGTGAGATCGGAGGTGGATATCCCCGTCGACAGCCTCGAAGACTGGATCGTCGAGTGGCCGGGCGAGGTCCCGGTGCCGCCGCCGCCCTGTCCGCCGAGGCGGAAAAACCGTGTGAAGACAATAAAATAACGTGAAATCCGGGGTCTTCGAGACGCCGTCGCGGACACGATTTTTCGCGTTTTGCTTGACGGCGTGACGCTCCACACGCATCCTTTTCACATGATCGCGGACGTGTCGGTGGCGAGCCCCCGACGAAGACGCGACGCGGAACCGGAAACGCCTTCGGGCCTCACCGCGATCCGGCCCTGTTCCAAGAACCCTCGACGATCCGATCCACGCCGACCGACGCCCGCGGCGCCGGCTCACCTCCGTCCGTCTCGATGGTCGGGGGTGACCGCGATCCGCCGGGCTCCCGCTTCTCCCATCGGCGAGCTTCTCGTGACCGAAGACGTGATTTCGAAAGGGCGCGACGACCCGACCGGGTCCGCCGCGCCGCCGCCGTCCGCACCGACGCCCTGGGGCGAGATCCGCGCCGCCTACGAAGGTTCCGACCTCGCCGTCGCCGCCATCGCCGAAGCCTACGGCGTCTCCACCGACACCATCTACGGCCGCGCCAAGCGCGGCAAATGGCGCCGCCGTCGATCGCGCGGCGAGCCGCCGCCGAGCGAACCGCTCGATCGCAAGGTGCTGATCGCCCGCCTGTTCAAGGCGGTGGAGCGCCAGATCGCCGAGGTCGAACATCGCTTCGAGGCGGCCGATCGGCCGAGCCTCGAGGAGAAGGACGCCCGCACCCTCGGGGCACTCGCCCGCACCCTCGAACTTCTGATCGGCCTCGAGAAACAGGCCGGCCACGACGGAACCGAGCCGGAGCCCGACATCGATGAGTTCCGCCTCGACCTTGCGCGACGCATTGAAAGCCTCAGACGGGCCGATTGACCTCGCCCGCCTCGCGGCGCGGATGTCGCCGGCCGAGCGCGAACGCCTGCGCGACGACTGGCTGCTGTGGGCGCGCCCCGATCAACTGCCGCCGGCGGGCGACTGGACCACCTGGTTGCTGCTCGGCGGTCGCGGGGCGGGCAAGACCCGCGCCGGCGCCGAATGGGTGAAGGCGGTGACGCTCGGCCGCGAGCCCTTCGGCGCGCTCTCGACCGGCCGCATCGCCCTGGTCGGCGAGACCTTTTCCGACGTCCGCGACGTCATGATCGAGGGGGTCTCCGGCCTCCTGCGCATCCACCGGCGCGCCGAGCGACCGCAGTGGCGGCCGTCGTTGCGCCGGCTCGAATGGCCGAACGGCGCCGTCGCCCAGGCCTTTTCGTCGGAAGACCCGGAGGCCCTGCGCGGGCCGCAGTTCGAGATCGCCTGGGCCGACGAGATCGCCAAATGGCGTCACGCCGAGGAGGTGTGGGACATGTTGCAGTTCGGACTGAGATTGGGTGCCCGGCCGCGGCAGGTGGCGACCCCCACGCCGCGTGCCGTACCGCTGGTCAAACGCCTCGTCGCCGATCCGGCCTGCGTCGTCGCCCGCGCCTCGACCCGCGCCAACGCCTTCAATCTGGCGCCGCGCTTCCTCGACGTGGTCGTCGGCCGCTACCAGGGCACCCGGCTGGGGCGCCAGGAACTCGACGGCGAGCTGATCGAGGATCGCGAGGACGCCCTGTGGCGACGCGACGAGATCGAACGTTCGCGCCTCGACGCCGCCCCGCCGATGACCCGCATCGTCGTCGCCGTCGATCCGCCGGCCACCTCCGGCGCGACCGCCGACGCCTGCGGCATCGTCGCCGCCGGGGTGAGCGAGGCCGGCATCGGCCACGTGCTCGCCGACGCCTCGATCCGCGGCGCGCGGCCGACCGATTGGGCGGCCCGCGCCATCCGCCTCTACGAGGCGCTCGACGCCGATTTTCTCGTCGCCGAGGTCAACCAGGGCGGCGAGATGGTCACCACCATCCTGCGCGAGGTCGATCCGAGCGTGCCGGTCAAGACGGTGCGGGCGACGCGCGGCAAATGGCTGCGCGCCGAACCGGTCGCCGCGCTCTACGCCCAGGGGAGGGTCGCCCATGTCGGCGTCTTCCCCGAACTCGAGGACGAACTCTGCGACTTCGGCCCCGAGGGCCTCTCCTCCGGCTGCTCCCCCGACCGCCTCGACGCCCTGGTCTGGGCGCTGACGGCGCTGATGTTGGAGGGCAAGGGGCGGCCGAAGGTGCGGGGGCTGTGAGCGCGACGGGGGCCGTCGGCTCACCGCGCGCGGCGCGGCGTGCCGCCTTTTCCCCTCGCGGGACCGCTGCGTCACTCCAAAGGCCCGCGGATAGGCGTCCGTGCGAGATCCTTCGAGACGCGCCTGTGGCGCTCCTCAGGATGAGGCGTTGGAGATTTGGCAGCAAAAACAAACGCCTCATGCTGAGGAGGCGCGCGTCGGGCGCGCCGTCTCGAAGCATCGCGCACGGTATCGAACCGGGCTCGATCGAATTCCGCAGTCGTCCCCTCGCGGGAGACGTTGGCCGAAGGCCGGATGAGGAGGCCGGGCCTCTCATCCGACACGGCGCGCGACGTTTCCTCTCGGTTGCCGCTTCGCGGCGCCCCCTCATCCGCCGCTTCGCGGCACCTTCTCCCGCGAGGGGAGAAGGGAAGACCTCGCTTCGCTCGGTGAGGTGAGCATCCGGCGCCGTCCCCATGGGCGGCGTGATCCCATCCGAGGACCTCGACCCATGTCCCTTCTCTCCACTCTCCGGCGCTGGGCCGTCCCCGCCGGCCGATCTCCCGTGGCCGCGCCCGAGGTGCGGGCCTCGCGCACCGGGCCGTTGATCGCCCTGCAGTCGGCCGGCCGGCCGGTGTGGACGCCGCGCGACTATGCGGCGTTGGCGCGGGAGGGTTACGCCCGCAATCCCGTCGTCCACCGCGCCGTGCGCCTGGTCGGCGAAGCGGCGGCCTCGGTGCCCTGGCTCCTCTACGAGGGGGCGCACGAGGTCACGGACCATCCGCTCCTCGATCTCCTCGCCCGCCCCAACCCGCGCCAGACCGGGGCGGCCCTGCTCGAGGAGATCTACGGCCACCTGCTCGTCTCGGGGAACGCCTATGTGGAACTGGTGGTGGTGGCCGGACGTCCCCGCGAACTCCACGCCCTCAGGCCCGACCGCGTCCGCGTCGTCCCCGGCGCCGACGGCTGGCCGGAGGGCTGGGATTACACCGTCGGCGACCGCGCCGTCCGCTTCCGCGCCGAAGCCGACGCGCCGCTGCCGATCCTCCACCTGAAGACCTTCCACCCCTCGAACGACCATTACGGTCTCGCGCCCCTCGAGGCGGCGCAGACCGGGCTCGACGTCCACAACCAGGCCTCCGCCTGGGCCAAGGCCCTGCTCGACAACTCCGCCCGGCCCTCCGGCGCTCTCGTCTACAAGGCCGAGAGCGGCGTGAACCTCTCCGAGGAGCAGTTCGAGCGGCTGAAGAAGGAACTCGAAGAGGGGTTCCAGGGTGCCGCCAACGCCGGTCGGCCGCTGCTGCTCGAAGGCGGGCTCGACTGGAAGGCGATGGGCTACTCGCCGAAGGAGATGGACTTCATCGAGGCCAAACGCGAGGCGGCGCGCGAGATCGCGCTCGCCTTCGGCGTGCCGCCGATGATGCTCGGCATCCCCGGCGACAACACCTATTCCAACTATGCCGAGGCCAACCGCGCCTTCTGGCGGCTGACCGTGTTGCCGCTGGTCGCTCGTACGGCCGCCGCGCTCGAGGCGTGGTTGACGCCGCTGTGGCCCGACCGCGTCCGCCTCGCCTACGACACCGACGCCGTCGACGCCCTGTCGGTCGAGCGCGAGGCGCTGTGGTCCCGTCTCGGCGCCGCCGCCTTCCTCGACGACGACGAGAAACGCGCCGCGGTCGGCTACGGCCCGCGCCGGCCCGACGGCGGAGGCGCCGCTTGACCGAGATCGCCGAGACCTTCCTGCGCCACGGCGACCTCGCCCATCTCGCGCTCTTCCTGTGGGCGTCGGGCGCCTCCAGCCTGCTGGTCTGGGCGATCCGCGAGATCACCGCCTCCAACCGCCGCTTCGAGGATTTCGTCACCGAGATCGCGCGGCTCGAGCACCTGTTCTCCGATCCGGAGTGAGGGGCCCATCCGGGGCGGGGGCTCTCACGGCCGCAGGCCGCTCTTCCTTCTCCCCTCGCGGGAGAAGGTGCCCGAAGGGCGGATGAGGGGCGCAGCCTCGCCTCGCATTCGGGTTCGAGTTTCCTTCATCGCCGCTTCGCGGCACCCCCTCATCCGACCGCTTCGCGGCCACCTTCTCCCGCGAGGGGAGAAGGGAAGAGCCTCGCTGCGCTCGGCCGAGCAGCACCGCGGCCCCTCCACCCCGAGGACTCCACCCATGCCCGTCGCCCCCGCGCCCGCGAGCGCCACCCCTGCGCGCGACCTCGATCATCGCGAGGTCTTCGCCCGCTTCGTCGATCGCCTCGCCGACCGCCTGCCGCGGCCCGGCGGCGGCAAACCCGCCGTGAGGACCCTCTGACATGGCCATTCGCCCGCTCGCCGCTCCGGAAGCGAAGCTCGTCGTCGCCCCCGTCGGTGACGTCGCCGCCGACGGCACCTTCTCCGGTCACGCCGCGCTCTTCGGCATCGAGGACCTCGCCCACGACGTCGTCGAGCCCGGCGCCTTCGCCGCCTCGCTCGCCCGCCGCGGCGCCGACGGCGTCAAGATGCTGTGGCACCACGACCCCGCCGAGCCGATCGGCCGCTGGCTGGAGATCCGCGAGGACCGCCGCGGCCTCTTCGTCCGCGGCCGGCTCCTCCCCGACATCGCCCGGGCCCGCGAGGCGGCGACGCTGATGAAGGCCGGCGTCCTCGACGGCCTCTCCATCGGCTTCCGCACCGTCGCCGGCCGGCGCGACCAGAAGTCCGGCATCCGCCGCCTGACCGCGATCGACCTCTGGGAGATCTCGCTCGTCACCTTCCCGATGCAACCGGACGCCCGCGTCGCCCGCCTCGAAGCGGACGCCGCCCCGCGCCCGTTCCCCGTCTCCTCCCCGCAGACCGAGGCCGACCTCGCCGCCACCATCCGGCGAGCGGGCCGCCTGTTCGAACCCACGAGGTGAATTCCCCATGACCGAACTCGCATCCTCCCGCGATCTCGCCGCCGCCCCGGCGCCGGAGATCAAGTCGGCGTCGATCTCCGACGTCGACCGCGCCTTCGACGACTTCCGCGCCGGCTTCGAAACCTGGAAGGCGGAGAACGACGCCCGTCTCGCCGAGATCGAGAAGCGCGGCGTCGCCGATCCGCTGATCGAGGAGAAGATGGCGCGCATCGACCGCGCCATGGACGAGAGTCGCCGCCTCGCCGACGGCCTGGCGCTGAAGGCCGCTCGCCCGCGTCTCGGCCTCGAGCGCGCCGATCTCGCCCCCGCCGCCGCCGAACACAAGGCCGCCTTCGAGGGCTACGTCCGCGGCGGCGGCGAGGTGAACCTGCGCCGCCTCGAGGAGAAGGCGCTGTCGATCGGTTCCGGCGCCGACGGCGGCTATCTCGTCCCGGCCGAACTCGAACGCGAGGTGATGCGTCGCCTCGCCCAGATCTCGCCGATCCGCGCCATCGCAGGCCAACGCCAGGTGTCGGGCGCGGTCTACAACAAGCCCTATTCGGCGACCGGTCCGGCCGTCGGCTGGGTGGCCGAGACCGCGGCGCGTCCCGAGACCTCGAGCCAGCAGTTGCAGCAGCTCGCCTTCCCGACCATGGAACTCTACGCCATGCCCTCGGCCACCGCCGCGCTCCTCGACGACGCGGCGATCGACGTCGAGGCGTGGATCGCCGAGGAGGTCCAGCAGGCTTTCGCCGAGCAGGAAGGCGCCGCCTTCGTCGCCGGTGACGGTGTCTCCAAGCCCAAGGGCTTCATGGCCTATCCGAAGGTCGCCGAGGATGCCTGGGCCTGGGGTTCGCTCGGCTACGTCGCCACCGGCGTCGCCGGCGCGCTGCCGGCGTCCGATGCCTCCGACGTGCTGATCGACCTCGTCTATGCGCTGAAGGCGGGCTATCGCCAGAATGCCACCTGGGTGATGAGCCGCCGGACGCAGGGCGAGATCCGCAAGCTCAAGGACGCCGACGGCAACTATCTCTGGGCTCCGCCGGCCGTCGCCGGGGGCCAGGCCAGCCTGATGAATTTCCCCGTCGTCGAGGCCGAGGAGATGCCGGCGATCGCCGCCGACGCCTGTCCGATCGCCTTCGGCGACTTCCGCCGCGGCTATCTGGTGGTCGACCGGCTCGGTGTCCGGGTCCTGCGCGATCCCTTCTCCGCCAAGCCCTACGTGCTGTTCTACACCACCAAGCGCGTCGGCGGCGGCGTGCAGGACTTCGACGCCATCAAGCTCCTCAAGTTCGGCACGACCTGACCGCGACCGGCGCGAGGAGCCGAGGTTCCTCGCCCGACGCCCCACGCGGTCCGGTTCGATGCCGTCCGCGGCTCGGCGGTGCGCCCCTCCCTCCCGCCGCCGAGCCGCCCCTCTCTCTCACTCGAGATCCGACATGTCCGCCATTCTGATCGATCCGCCGGCGATCGAGCCGGTGACCCTCGCCGAGGCCAAGGCCCATATGCGTCTGACCTCCTCGGACGACGACGACTACGTCGCCGCCATGATCACCGCCGCCCGTATCCAGGTGGAGAGCGCCACGCGGCGCGTCCTCGTCGATCAGACCTGGCGCATCTATCGCGACGACTGGCCGGCGAACGGCCGTGTCGATCTGCCGATCGCCCCGATCCGCTCGGTCACCGCCGTCACCGTCTACGATGCCGAGGGCGAGCCGACCGTCTTTGGCTTGCACGACACCCGCACGGTCGAGGGCGTTTCGCGCGCGAGTCGAC
>CALMYM010000124.1 GCA_937873675.1 uncultured Alphaproteobacteria bacterium
CGCTTGAATGGCATTCAAGAGGTCAGGGGTTCGACTCCCCTTGGCTCCACCAATTCCCTGAGAGAAAACCGCGGATTTCCGCGGTTTTTGCTTTTTCGGCGCTGATTTCTCCTACCACTCGCACGTGATCGCGCATGGGCGGTCCGAACACGAGCGTCGGCGTCGGCGCTTCGCGGGCTCTGGCCCGTCGCCGATCGGAAGTGGTCGACGATAGGGCGCTCCCGTGAGACCCGATCTTCCGTGATCGAAGGGGTCTCGGCCGGTCGTCGGTGGACGAGGGTCCGAGCCACGCCGCACCCGCCCACCCGATGGAATGCAAACCGCTTGTCCCGATGGCGATTTCGCCTTTCGCCGCGCGCTCTCCGATGCCGCGGAGGGGTGGCGCCGACTTGGCGCGCTCTCCCATCGGAGCGTTGAATCCGCGGCAATTTCGATCTGCGACGAATATATTCGCCGGGGTGACTCCATTCGATGGCAAATAGAGTGGCGCCGGCTCACTCATGAATATCCGGAATTCGCATAGCCGTAATCTATTATGAAAGATATTGCACTATTATTGACAAGAATGTCTTTCTGAGCTATACATCGGCCCGATATGAGGAACATAGATTGATGCTGAACGATCCGAAGAGGGTCGGATCGGCCGTGATTTCTGTATGATTTCGATGGGGTTGCCGATGCGGGTGATGAAGCACGAGAGCGACATGTGGGGTGTGGGATCGGCGCGTGCGCCGTTCGGCGCTCGCAGGCATCGGGACGGGGCGGCCTTCTTCATCGATTTCGACGGCACGCTGGTCGATATCGCCCCCACTCCCGACGCGGTCGTGGTGCCGTCGCGGCTGGCCGGACTGCTGTCTCGGCTGTCGGAGCGAACCGGCGGCGCCGTCGCCGTCCTGACCGGTCGATCGCTCGACACCATCGATCGCAAACTCGGACCGGCGGTTCTGCCGGGCTGTGGCCAACACGGTTTGGAGCTCCGGCTTCCCTGTGGCCGCTCGGTGTCGCGCGACGTGTCGGAGATGGATCCGGTGCGCCGGAACCTGACGGCGCTTTCGGCCGAATGGCCGGCCGGTGTCGAGATCGAGGACAAGGGTCTCGCCGTCGCCGTCCATTTCCGCGCCGCGCCGGATGCGGCCGCGACGATCGCGCGAGACGCCGCCCGCGCCGTCGAGCACGCGCCGGACAGGTTCCGGTTACGTCACGGCAAGATGGTGGTGGAGGCGACGCTCGCCGGGACGTCGAAGGGAACCGCGCTGCGCCGCCTGATGATGGAGGCCCCCTTCCACGGACGGGCGCCGATCGTCTTCGGCGACGACGTCACCGACGACGACGCCTTCGATGCGGCGCGCGCCTTCGGCGGCACCTCCTATCAGGTCGGACGACGCGACGGGCATCGGGCCGATTTCCAGATCGACGGGCCGGCCGACGTGTTGCGCATCCTCGCGCGCGAGGCGGGCGAGGCGGGCGAGGCGATCGTCGCGTGATCGACATTCGCACGGGTGCCACGAGCGCACCCGATCACACCGGCCGTGAGCCGACGACGTCGATCCTCCATCGGATCGCGTCGAACCCGGCGCCGGCGACCCGTGGTCGGCGTCCTGCGGACCCACTCGACGGTCGGGCTCATCCCTCGAGTTCCCGCTGTCGAAATCCTCGGAGGACTTCAATTTGAGCCGTCTCGTCGTCGTATCGAACCGCGTGCCCGATCCTGCCGCCGGACGGATCCGCGCCGGCGGGCTCGCGGTGGCACTCGAACAGGCGCTGAGGCAGCGGGGCGGGATCTGGCTCGGCTGGTCGGGCGAGGCGGTCGACGAGCCGTCGGCGGCACCGCGGATCACCGACGTCGGCGCGGTCTCCTACGCCCATCTCGATCTGACGCCGGACGAGGTCCAGGAATATTACAACGGCTTCTCCAATCGGGTGCTGTGGCCGTTGATGCACACCCGCCTCGATCTGACCGAGTTCGCCCGCAACGAGTTGGCCGCCTATCACGGCGTCAACCGCCATTTCGCCCGGGCGATCGCCGCGTTGTTGCGCGACGACGATCTGGTGTGGGTCCACGACTACCACATGATCCCGCTGGCGGCGGAGCTGCGCCGCCTCGGGGTGAAGAACCGGATCGGCTACTTCCACCACATCCCGTGGCCGGCGCCCGACATCCTGACGGCGCTGCCGCGTCACGAAGACCTGGTGAACGCGCTGCTCGAATACGACCTCGTCGGTCTCCAGACCGAGGCCGACGCCGACAATCTCTTCGCCTATCTGACGCGCGAATTCGGGCTGCGTTCCAACGGCCGCGGCGTCGTCGGCTGGAACGATCGCTCGCCCCGGATCCCTCATTCCCCGATCGGCATCGAGACGAAGGCCTTCGCGACCCGGGCCCGCCGCGCCGCTCTGGTCTCCTTCGTCCGCGAGATCACCGAGAGCCTGCTCGGTCGCAAGTTGATCATCGGCGTCGACCGGCTCGACTATTCCAAGGGCGTCCCGGAGCGGATGGCGGCCTTCGAGAAGCTGCTGGAGATCCGTCCCGAGTTGATCAACAAGATCACCTATCTCCAGATCACGCCGCGAAGCCGCTCCGAAGTGCCCGAATACGCCGATATCGAGCGGACGGTCTCGGAGACCGCCGGCCGGGTGAACGGCCGCTTCGGCGAGGCCAATTGGACGCCCATCCGATACGTGAACCGCGCCTATGGCCGCACCGAGCTGGCCGGCCTCCTGCGCGCCGCGGACATCGGACTGGTGACGCCGTTCCGCGACGGCATGAATCTCGTCGCCAAGGAATACGTGGCGGCCCAGGATCCGGAGAACCCGGGCGTTCTCGTCCTGTCGCGCTTCGCCGGCGCCGCCGCCGAACTCGAAGGGGCGCTGCTGGTCAACCCCTACGACTGCGAAGGGATGGCGCGCGCCGTCGCCAAGGCGCTGGAGATGCCGATCGAAGAACGCATCGAGCGCTGGCGCACCAATTGGGAACGCCTCGTCGAAAATTCGATCGACACCTGGGCCGAGACGTTTCTCACGGCGCTCGAGGACGATCGGGCGAGCTTCGCCAGCCGCCTCCTCGGCTTCATGCGGACCTCCGATCAGAGGTTCGGGCAATCCGCGAAACGGTGAGACGGCGCCGACCGGGGACCGCCCGCGACGCCCCGGTTCGGCCCCGGCTTCGGTCGAAGGTCGACGCGACGGGCGCCGGATGCGATGATGGCGGCGGGTCACGAGCCGTCCGAAGGCCCCACGCGATGAACGACGTGAGACTTCGGCGGTCATTCGAAGGAGGTCGATGGCGGTCGGCCGTGGACGACGGAGAAGCCGCTTCCCGGCCCGGGCCGGACGAAGCCGGTCGGACGGGACGTGAGAATGGTGGTGGTTCGGCGTAGCGGAAACGGGTTCCGCCGGAGCGGCCGGGAACGGATCTCGTTCCGGTTCGCGCCGGTGGTGGGGGGCGCCTTCGCGGCGGCCCTCGTGCTCGCCTCGCCGGCCGCGGCCTTCGAACTCTTCGGCGTCCATCTCTTCGGCGAGAAGGCCGAGGCGCAGCCCGTCTCCGCCGAGGCGCAGCGCTACGAGGCGAGCCTCGTCGTCGCGCCCGCGAACGGTGACGTCGAAGCGCGGCTGAAGGATGCGTCCCGGCTCCTCTCGGAAGCCGCCGCCGCGCCGCCCCCGAGCACCGCCTCGTTCCTGGCGCGGGCGCGCGACGACTACGGTCGTCTGCTCGCCGCTCTCTATTCCGAAGGCCGATACGGCGGAACCATCGCGATCGAGGCGAACGGCCGCCCGGTCGAGGAGATCGCGCCGGACGCGACGCTGCCGAACCCGGTCGCGGTGCGCATCACCGTCGATCCCGGGCCGAGTTACGCCTTCGGCCGCATCGACATCGTCGGCCGGCCGAGCCGCGTGCCGCCGCAGATCGAGGCCGACATCAAACCGCCGAAGACGCCCGAGGACCTCGGTCTCCGCGCCGGGGCGCCGGCGCGAGCCGGGGCGGTGACCGGCTCGGAAGAGGTGCTGGTCGCCGCTTGGCGGCGGATCGGACATCCGAAAGCCCGGATCGCGTCTCGCGAGGTGGTCGCCGATCACCCGAACCGTCGCGTCGACGTGACCATCCGGATCGATCCGGCGGGCTCCGCCGTCTTCGGGCCGACCACGGTCGAAGGCACCAAGGACATGGATCCCGACTTCGTCGCGCGGCAGGCCGATCTGCCGGCGGGCGAGGAATGGTCGTCGGACGAGGTGAAGCGGGCCGAACGGCGGTTGCGCCGGCTCGAGGTGTTCTCCTCGGTGCGCATCGTCGACGCCGGCGCGATCGAGGATTGGGTGAACCCGGCGCGCCAGCCGGTGAAGGTCACCGTGGCGGAACGGCCGCTCCACGTCTTCGGCGTCGGCGGCAGCTACTCGACGATCGACGGCGCCGGGCTCGAAGGCTACTGGCAGCACCGCAACCTCTTCGGCCGCGCAGAAAAGCTACGCGTCGAGGCGCGGGTCAGCGGCATCGACGTGGCCGATCCGCGGCGCTTCACCTATTCCGGCGGCTTCACCTTCGTGAAACCCGGCGTTCTCGATCCGGCGACCGATCTGACGGTGCAGCTCCAGGCGGCGCGGGAGGTCTACGACCCCTACACCGAAGAGGCCGTCCGCGCCCGCGTCGGCCTCGCCCACGCGTTCCACCCCGGCCTCACCGGCAAACTCGGCGTGACGATGGAGGCCGCCCGCGTCGACGACGCCTGGGGCAAGCGTGATTTCCGTCTCCTCGGTCTGCCCGCCGAACTCGCCTGGGACACCACCGACGACCGCCTCGCCCCGACCCGCGGATACCGCATCAAGGGCCAGCTCGAGCCCTTCTACGAGATGCGTTACGGCAACGCCGGGGCGATCGGCCGGATCGACGCTTCCGCCTATCGGGCGTTCGACGCCGAGGGCCGCCACGTGCTCGCCGGCCGCCTCGCCTTCGGTTCGATCTTCGGCGCCTCGGCGCGCGAGATCCCGGACGATCGGCTGTTCTTCGCCGGCGGCGGCGGTTCGGTGCGCGGCTTCGCCTATCGCAGCCTCGGCCCGCGCACCCCGGCCGGCGACATCGTCGGCGGCCTGTCGCTCGCCGAAGCCTCGCTCGAATACCGGGCGCGGGTGACCGACACCATCGGCGTCGTCCCCTTCGTCGACGCCGGCTCGGCCTTCTCGTCGCGCCTGCCGGACTTCTCCGGAAGGATCCGCGTCGGTGCCGGCCTCGGCCTGCGCTACCACACCGGCCTCGGGGCCATCCGCTTCGATGTCGCCGCACCGCTGAACCCGGAGCCGGGTGATCCGCGCTTCGGCATCTACATCGGCACCGGGGAGGCCTTCTGATGATCCGCACGCGCCTCGCCGCTCTCGCGCTCGCCGCCCTCCTCGCCGTCGCTTCCGGGGCCGCCGCGCAGACCCCCGCGCCGTCCCCGACGCGACCGGCGCCGGCCGCGGCTGCGTCGACCGCCGAGGACGCGGAGAAATCCGCCTTCGTCCGCTTCGTCGAAGAGACGATCTCGACGCCGGATCGCCGCATCCGCCTCGGCCGCATCGACGGGGCGCTGTCCTCCGACGTGCGCATCGGCTCGATCACCCTGGCCGATCGCGACGGCGTCTGGCTGGAGATCACCGATGCCCATCTGGTGTGGAGCCGGCTGGCGCTCCTCGAAGGCCGGCTCGAGATCACCGAATTGACCGCTGCCGCGATCCGTCTCGATCGCCGGCCGCGGGCCTCGTCGACACCGTCGGCGACCGCCTCGCCGAGCTTCGCCCTGCCGGAGCTGCCGGTTGCGGTCCGCCTCGACCGGTTGGCGGTCCCCGACGTGAGGCTCGCCGAAGGGATCGCCGGTCCCGCCGCCCGCTTCACCGTCGACGGTGGGGCGCGGCTCGACGGCGACCTTCTCGATGCGCGCTTCGCCGTGCGCCGTCTCGACGCCGGCGGCCGCCTCGACTTCCGCCTCGGCTATCGCGACGCCGACCGGGTGCTCGATCTCGATCTGGCACTCGACGAACCGAACGGCGGCTTCCTGACCAACCTGTTCGACATTCGCGATCGGCCGGCGCTGGCGCTCGGCGTGCGGGGACGCGGACCGGTCGACGGCTTTTCCGCCGATCTCACCCTCGACGCCGAGGGAAAGCGGCTGCTCACCGGTCGCGGCGCGGTGGCGAGCGCGGCCCAGGGGCGGCGTTACACGCTGCGGGTCGACGGATCGCTCGGGCGCCTCGTCTCCGATCGCTGGGGCGCCTATTTCGCCGGCCGAACCTCGCTCGACGTGGCGGTGGCCGAGGCCGCGAGCGGTGGCGCGGTTCTGGAGCGCGCCGAGCTCGTTTCGGGAGCGGCGTCGCTCCGAGCGGTCGGCGCCTTCGCCGCCGACGGCGTGCCGACCGCGCTCACCATCGCCGGCGAACTCGGGTCGGGCGACGGGGTCGTCCCGATCCCCGGAACCGGCGGTCGCGCGAAACGGACGAGCCTCGCCATCGTCTTCGGCGACCGGGCGCCGTGGAGGGGGACGCTCCGCCTCGACGGCTTCGAGGGCGACGGCCTGCGCCTGCGCAGCGCCGAGATCACCGCCACCGGCATCGCCCACGACCTCGCCGACGCGAAGCTGCGGGGCACGAGTTTCGAGATCGCCGGCGGGCTCGACGGCATCGCCAGCGCTCGCCCGGGCGAGGCCGCGCCCTTCCGCTCGCCGCTGCGGCTGGCGGCGCGCGGCGCCTGGCGCGCCGGCGGGCCGATCACGATCGAGACGTCGACGCTCGACGACGGCAACGTCTCCGGCCGCTTCACCGGTACGATCGGCGCGGGCGAGATCGCCGGCGCCGGTGCTGTCGCGGCGAAGACGCTGGCGCCGCTCTCCGGCCTCGCCGGCCGCCGGCTCGGCGGGCGCGTCGACCTCACGGCGCGCGGAACCTGGCGCCTCCTCGGTGGCGCCTTCGACGTCACCGTCGAGGGCGAGAGCGTCGATCTCGCCACCGGGACGGCCGAAGCCGACGCCCTGATGCGCGGCCGCACGACACTGCGCGGCCGGGGGGCGCGCTCGGTCGAGGGCCTCACCGTCGACAATCGATCGCTGCGCCTCGACGCCGCCGGCACGCTCGGCCGCACCGCCGGCGACCTGTCGCTCACCGCGGTGATCCACGACCTCGGCGTGGCGACGACGAAGGCGAAGGGCCGCGTCGCGCTCGAGGCGCGGGCGACCGGCGGGCTGGCGCGGCCGACGATCGTCGCGACGCTCACCGCCCCCTCGCTCTCCCTGCAGGGGCGTCCGCTGCGCGGCGGCGAAGCGCGTTTCGACGGGGTGTTCGGCGAGACCGGTCTCGACGGGCGCTTCACCCTCTCCGGCGATCTCGCCGGAAGGCGGCTCACCGGTGGCGCGACGATCCGCGCTCGGGAGGACGGCGGCTCGCGGCTCGACGGGTTGCGGATCGCCGCCGGACGGAGCCGCATCGAGGGGGCGCTCGATCTCTCGCACGCCGGCCTCGTCGACGGCGCGCTGTCGATCGCGTCCCCCGATCTCGGCGACCTCGCGCCGATCGCCCTCGTTTCGGTGAAGGGCGCGCTCGACGCCTCGCTCACCCTGGCCGGTCGAAACGGGACGCAGACCGCGGCGGCGCGCGGGCGGGCGCGCAGCCTCGTCGTCGAGGGGGCGTCCGTCGGTACGGCCGACTTCGACGTGGCGCTCGCCGACCTCTTCGGCACGCCGGCGATCTCCGGACGGGTGAACGCCGCGCGCATCGCCGCGTCGGGCGTCGACGTGGCCAAGGTCGATCTTCGTGCGGCGCCCGCCGACGGTCGCGCCACACGGTTCGACCTGCGCGCCGACGGGATCGCGACACCGGACCTGCGCAGCGCGGGCCTCGCACCCGCGGCTCTGACCGCCGACGGTACGATCCTCGATCGCGAGGCGCGTTTCGAGGCGACGGTGCGGGCCGGCGGCGGCATCGCACTCGCCGCCCGTGGGCGGGCCGCGATCGACGGGTCCGATCTCGCGGTCGCCGTCACCGGCGACGTGCCGCTCGCCGCGGCGAACGGATCGCTG
Source organism: uncultured Alphaproteobacteria bacterium (assembly GCA_937873675.1). GTDB lineage: Bacteria > Pseudomonadota > Alphaproteobacteria > Rhizobiales > Ancalomicrobiaceae > CALBKH01. The sequence goes on from CALMYM010000124.1 coordinate 8,034, forward strand.
CGCGAGCGGGCGACGAAACTCGTGGGCCGGGCGAAGCTCGATCTCTCGATCGCCGGGTCGGCCGCCGCACCGCGGATCGGTGGCGCCGTCGCGCTCTCCGGGGTCGGCGCGACCGATCCGGAGACCGGTCTCCGTCTCACCTCGGGCAATGGCCGCATCCGCCTCGCCGACGGTCGGGCGACGATCGAGAACTTCTCGATCACCACCGGGTCGGCGGGCACGATCGCGCTCTCCGGCACCGTCGACCTGCCGCCGGCGCGCGGGTTGCCTGCCGATCTCACGGTGCGTCTCGCGCACGCCCGCATCCGCAACGCCGATCTCCTGACGGCGGTGACGAGCGGCCTTCTCACCCTCCGCGGACCTCTCCTCGACGGCCCGACGATCGGCGGGGCGATCACCTCGGGCGCGCCGGTGATGGTCGGCGGCGCCTTCGACCAGCATGCCGGGCCGCAATATTTCGGCTGCCGCGAGCCCTACCTGCCGCTGGCAGCGCGCCGCGACGTGCTGGTGTTCGAGACGCCGCCGCTCGAGGAGGATCTCGAGGTGGTGGGCCCGATCCGGGTGATCCTGTGGGTCCTGACCGACGGCATCCTGCGATGCCGCTACCGCGATTCCTTCTCGCGGCCCGTGCCGATGGTGCCGGGCGAGCCCTGCTGCATCACCATCGAGCCCTTCGCCACCGCCAACCTGTTCGAGGCCGGCCATCGGCTGCGCCTGGACATCTCGTCGAGCAACTTCCCGAAATACGACGTCAACCCGAACACCGGCGAGCCGGAAGGTCGCGGCCAGCGCCGCCGGGTCGCCGTCAACACCGTGTTCGTCGACCGTGACCGGCCCTCGCGCCTCGTCCTGCCGGTGATCCCGCGCCGATGAGCCGGGGGCTCACCGTCGTCGTCACCGGCCAGAC
>CALMYM010000125.1 GCA_937873675.1 uncultured Alphaproteobacteria bacterium
CGCGCTCGAGTGCGGCGAGCACCAGCCGGACGAGACCGGCGGCGGCGCCGTCGTCGCGCAGGCGGTAGTAGACCCAGGAGCCCTCCGGGAAGCGGTCGACGAGACCGGCCTCGACGAGGAGCTTCAGATGGCGGGAGATGCGCGGCTGGCTCTGACCGAGGATGGCGGTGAGATCCTTGACCGTCAGGTCGCCGGCCTCGAGCAGGGCGAGCACCCGGAGCCGCGTCGGCTCGCCACCGGCGCGCAGCACCGCGACGAGGTCGTCGCCGGGCAGGGTCGCGAGGGGAGGCAGGGGCAGGGTCATGGCGCTCTCGATGGTCGTCGAAAAACGATATAAAGATATCTTTATATCATTTCAACGGCCAATTCGACAGGTGGCGCGGCGAGGGGCGCGGCCGACCGCGACGGGCGTTTCGCGCCGCTTTCCACAGCGCCGGGTAGCCGGCGCGTCACGGCATCGTCAGCGTCTTCACCGGCTCGGCGGCATCGGCGACGGTCACGGCGGTGCGGCCGCCGCAGAAGCGCTCGATCAAGGCGGTGACGTCGGCGAGCGCCGCCTCGAGGTCGCCGACGCCGAGGGACTGGACGGTGAGGACGGCGCGCGAGGTCGCGGGCGTCACCAGCGAGCGGACGTCCTGACGCCAGTTCCAGCGGCGGCACAGCACCTTGGCGGCGTCGGTGTAGACCACCTCGCCGGGCTTCGGCGGATCCTCGGCCGGGCCGGCGTCCTCCGCCGCGTCCTCGCCGCCGGACATGTCGAGGAAGCTGTCGCCGTCCCGCGAGAAGCGGAAGAAGATGTCGCCCTCGACGCGGTCGAGATCGTCGGCGCCGACGGGGAAGACATGGGCGAGGGAGACGGCGTTGTAGGCGTCGACGAAGCCGTTGATGGCGGGCAACGGCCGGTCGGCGAGGGCGTTCTTGACCAGCCGTTCGACCGAGCAGCGGTAGCGCGTCGACTTGATGCCGAAGACCTTGTAGGCGAGCCGCCACGGCAGGATACCCGGCACTTCGGCGAGTTCGCGCCCGGCGAAGCGGTCGCGGATGGCGGCGCGGCGCTCGGCGACGGCGGCCTCCAGTCCCGCCGGACGCTCCGTCGGGATGGTCATGCCGGTGGCGACGACGACGCCGACGCGGAAGGCGGGGAAGGTGGCGGCGATGTCGGAGAGGTCGATGCGCATCGAGGGTCCGCGGCTCGGTCGGGGAGAGCGACCCTAGAGCATGTTCCGATCGGGTTGAACCGACCCGTTCGAAAAGAACATGCTCCGGAGCATCTTGCGGGCAGGTTGAACCGGTCGGGTTCGGATCGACCGCGACGGGCCGCGCCCGGGCTCAGGCGTAGCCGGCGGTCTCGCAGGCCACCCAGTCGCGCACCTGGGCCTGCGCCTCCTCGGGGTCGAGGGCGCGGAACGCGACGATGGCGGCGTCGCGGTTGCGGTCGCTCAGGCGATGGATCCACGGGCCGGTCGACAACAGTTCGCGCACCGTGTCGGTCTTCAGCGCCAGGGCGCGGGCGATGACGGCGAAGGGCTGGGTGTCGAGCGACACCAGAAGATGCTTCATCGTCTCGAGCGGGATGTCGGTCATCGCCGCCAGGACGTGGACCACCTCGGCGAAGCGATCACCCTCGGCGAGGCGGCGGACGAAGCCGTCGACGTGATTGCGGACCTCGGGTAGGCGGTCCAGCACCACGGCCGCGGTGTCGAAGTCGTAGGGCTCGAGCCATCCGTCCTCGGCGGCGCGGATCGGCAGGGCGCCGTGTTCGAGGCCGAAGGGGCGGGTGGTGCGCGGGCGGGCGGCGAGTGTTTCGCGTGCGATCTCGGAGCCGTTCTCCACCAGGAAGCGGATCACCACGTCCGGCAGGTCGTCGCGCCGCACCAGATGGGCTTCGATCAGCGTGTCGCCGCGCGCCTGGAGCGACAGGCGGGCGAAACTCTTGTCGGAGATGTGGGCGGTGGTGTTGCCGGCGACGGTGCGACGGACCAGATCGTCGCCGCGCAGCACCAGGATGTCGGTGATGCGCAGGGTGAGGTCGTGGCGCTCGGCGATGGCGCCCATGTGGCCGAAGCCGCGGGCGCGGGCGATGTCGACCAGATCGTCCTCGTCGAGGGCCGGCGAACGCACCAGGATCGGGCGCGCCACGTCGGTGACGTCGTTGGCGAGGGTGATCAGGATCTCGCGCGGCGGCAGCTCGGAATCGGCGATGTGGTCGGAGAGAAAGAGGCGGGCCTCCAGGGTCGCCCCCGGCGCGACGCGCACGAGGATGCGATCGAAGGCGGCGCGGTCGTCGTCCGAACAGGTCGGCTCGGCGATGCCGAAGAGTTGGGCGAGGGAACGGGTGAGGCGATCACAGAATTCGGAGCCGAGCAGCGCAGCACTTTCCACCCGGCGCACGACGTGCGCGAGATCTTTCGAGATCACGGAGGAAGCGAGCGCCGGCATGATGCTCCGAACAGCGGAGAAATTCCGCCCTGCTCCACCAAGCCGCCGAGTTCTGGGGAAAATCAAGCGGAAGCGATCGGCAGGGTTGGCGAAGTATGAATGGCATTACGCCAAGTAATTGCGATATTTGCCAGGGGCTTCCCGGCGCGCGCGATCGGGCGCTCCGCCCTTTCGTCGCCGCATTCCGGGTCTTGAAGGACCGCAGCCGATCGTGCACAGGCGGCGGTCGCTTCTCCCCTTCGTCGTGCCGGACCCGTCGATGTCGATCTCGCCCTTTCTTCGCACCCTCGCCGGAGCGGTGTTCCTCACCGGGTCGGTCGCCGGCTGCGCTTCGATCGACAATGCACCGGTGAACCGCCCCTCGGCGCTGCCGCGGCTGACCCAGGTCAACACGGTCGCCGGTGACGACACGCTGCGCTCGACCATCGTCGGCCTCGCCTTCTCCGGCGGCGGCACCCGGGCGGCGGCCTTCTCCTTCGGCGTGCTCAAGGGGCTCGACCAGATCGAGGCGCCGGGCGGCGGCCGGGCGATCGATCAGGTGCGCTTCGTCTCGGGCGTCTCGGGCGGCTCGGTGACGGCGGCCTATTTCGGGCTGAAGGGGAGGTCCGCGCTCTCCGATTTCGAGGGCCGCTTCCTCTACCGCGACGCCGAGGAGGCGCTGAGGACGCAGGTCTATTCGGTCGGCAATCTGATGCGGGCGATGGACGGTGGCGTCAACGATCGCTCGGGCCTGCCGACCTGGCTCGACAAGAATCTCTTCGGCAAGGCGACGCTGCGCGATCTCGGCCGCCCCGGCCGGCCGGTCGTCTGGATCAACGCCTCCGACATCCACGGCAAGACGCCGTTCATCTTCGAACCGGTGACCTTCGCGGCGATCTGTTCGGACCACGGCTCCTACCCGCTCGCCGAAGCGGTGGCGGCGTCCGCCGCGGTGCCGATCGTCTTCGCGCCGGTGGTGATCCGGAACTATTCGGAGAAGTGCGGCTTCAAGCTGCCCGACTGGTTGGAGGCGCAGGCCAAGGACCGCGAGACCTCGCCGATCGTGCGCTCCTACCTGAAGACGCTGCAGGGGTATCGCGACCCGGCCAAGGTTCGCTACATCAAGCTGCTCGACGGTGGCCTCACCGACAACTGGGGGCTCGCCGGGCTCAACATCCAGCTCGCCGCGGCGAGCGAGCCCTACAAGCCGCTGACCCGCGAGGACGCGATCGCGGTCGAGACCTTCCTGTTCGTCGTGGTCGACGCCGGGCGCAACGTCGCCGGCGACTGGACCAAGACGCTGGAGGGGCCGAACGCCCAGGAACTGCTCGACGCGGTCGCCGACACGGCGGTCGACAGCGCGGTGCGCTCGTCCTTCGAGGTGATGCGCCTGCAGATGAAGCTGTGGGAGCAGAAGCTCAAGTCGTGGCGCTGCTCGCTCGATCCGCTCGAAGTGGCGCGGGTGCGCGGCACGGCGGAGGGCTGGGATTGCAACAAGGTGTCGATCCGTCTGGAGCGCGTCGCCTTCGAGGATCTCGGCGGCTCCCGCGCCGCGGTGCTCGGCAAGATCCCGACCCGTTTCAAGCTCGAGCCCGATCAGGTCAAGATGACGGTCGAGGCGGGCGAAGCGGTGGCCCGGTCGGTGATCGGCCCGGCGCTGACGCGTTGAGCGGCGGGGTCTTCGGCGGATCGCGCAGGGGGCGGAGGTCTGAAGAGCCGGGGCCGTGACCTCGGTCGTCGGCGCCCTCCTGGCCGTCGGACGTCTGTGACGACCTTCCCTGCGAGGGCGCCGATCGCATGATCGGAGGCCGCTCGATTTCTCCTCCCGTGCGCGATCCTTCGAGACGCGCCTGCGGCGCTCCTCAGGATGAGGGTCTCGAGAAAGGCCGTTCGAAAATGAACGCCTCATGCTGAGGAGGCGTTCGGAGAACGCCGTCTCGAAGCATCTCGCACGGCGCGGAGGTCGGCTCGGCCGGATCACGCCGAGATGCGGTCGGCGGAGACGGGACGCACGCCGCGATGCCCCGTGACCGAGGGCACGCCGACGACGCTTCGAACGATCTCCTTCTCCCCCGGTCTCCTCCCCCCCCTTCCAGTCCTCTCCATTGACTCTCCCGTCGGTTCGGGAGTAAGAACAAAAGACGAACATAAAGGGTCTGAAGAGGGATCTGCCATGAGGATGGCGGCCGAGGCGGCGGAGCGTCTGGCGGCGCTGAAGCGGGAGATCGCGGCGATCGAGGGGCGACCGGTCGCGCTGGCGCGGCCGGGAGCGTTCGCGGGTGCGGAAGGGCGGGCGAGGATGATCGCCGCGGCCGGCGGGGCGGAGGCGTCGTGCGTCGCGTCGGCCGTCGACCTCGCCGGTGATGCGCTCCCTTTCGGCGTCGAGGCGATCGATCGGCGGCTCGGGGCGGGCGGCCTGACGCTCGGGGCGCTGCACGAGATCGCCTGCGACGAGAGCCGCGAGGCGGGCGCCGTCACCGGTTTTTCCGCCGCGCTCCTGGCCCGTCTTCTCGAGCATCGGGCGGGGCGGGTGCTGTGGATCTCCACGGCCGAGGCGCGGCGCGAGGCGGGGCGGCTCGATGCACCCGGCCTCGCCGCGCTCGGGCTCGATCCCGGCCGGGTGGGTGAGGTTCGGGTGGAGGGCCCGACGGAGGCGTTGTGGGCCTTCGGGGGGGGGCTCGCCTGTCGCGGCACGGCGGCGGTCGTCGCCGAGATCCCCGGCCGTCCCGCGGCGCTCGATCTCACCGCGACGCGGCGGCTGGCGCTCCGGGCCGGCGGCGGGGCGGACGAGGGGGGGCGCGTTCTCGGCCTTCTCCTCAGGGTCGCCGGGCCGGCGCAGACGACGGCGGCGGCGACGCGGTGGCGGGTGAGCGCGGCGCGTTCGCGCCCCCTCGGCGGTTTCGCCCCCGGTCTCGGGCGGCCGGCGTTCCGGCTGGAGCTCGAGAAGAACCGCGACGGGCGTCTCGGGTCCTTCGATGTGGAGTGGTCGTCCCATGACCGGCGTTTCGAGTTCCTCCCGGCGCATCCTGGCGCTGTTCCTGCCGCGACTGGCGACCGACCGGCTGCATCGGCGGGCGCAGGGCGGCGCCCCGCCCTCGCGCGCCCTCCCCCCCCCCGACACCCCGCCATCTCTCACTGATCCACCGCCCCCCAATCCGAGTCCCTGGCGTTTCGGCGACTACGAACTCCTCGACGAAATCGCCCGCGGTGGCATGGGCATCGTGTACCGCGCCCGGCAGGTGAGCCTCGAT
>CALMYM010000126.1 GCA_937873675.1 uncultured Alphaproteobacteria bacterium
GGAAGGCGCCAACCTGCTGGCTCTCCAGACCCAGCAGTCGCTCTCCTCCAAGGCGCTGTCGCTGTCCGCCCAGGCCGGCCAGCAGGTCCTCCAGCTCCTCGGCTGATCGACCGCGACATCGAAGCAGATCTCGAGACGGGCGGGGCCTCCCCGCCCGTCTTCGCGTTTTCCCCTTCGTCAACGCCGCGTTAACCACGGCGGCGCGAAGATGATCCCGGCGCGGAGATCGAAATCTCGTCGGTGCCGGTCCCCGTACGAGGCTTCATGTCGCTCAAGGTCGAACTCAAACCAGGCGAGAAGATCATCATCGGCGAGTCGTTGATCACCAACGACCATCAGCGCACCCGTCTCTTCATCGAGGGCAGTGCGCCGATCCTCCGAGAGAAGGATATTCTTTCGCCGACGACCGCGGATACGCCCGCCAAGCGCATCTATCTCATCGTACAACTTATGTATCTGGCCCGGAATGTCGAGAAACTTCAGGACGAATATTTCACGGCGATCAATGAATTCATTCTTGCTTCGCCGAGCTCTATCGGCTATATTACCGATATCAGCAAAAACATCCTGAGCGGCAATCTCTACAAGGCGCTCAAGGACGCGAAGTTGTTGATCGAACACGAAAGGCGTCTGATCGGTCATGTATCAGCAAGCGGCTCAAGCCTATCGCCAGACCAATAGGACCGTCGCCAATCCGCGCGATCTCGAATCCGGTCTTCTTCTGCGCGCCGCCGCCCGTCTTCAGGCCATCTCGGACGACTGGGCGACGAACGAGAAGGATCTCGATCACGCGCTGACGTTCAATCGCAAGCTCTGGACCATCCTCGTCTCCTTCGCCACCGGCGAGACCAGCGAGTTGCCGCACGAACTGCAGGAGAACATCGCCAACTTGGCGACCTTCATCTTCAAGCGGACGATGGACACGATGATCGAGCCGACGCCGGAGAAGCTCACGGTTCTGATCAACATCAACCGCGCGATCGCCGCCGGCCTGCGCAACTGAGCCGCGGTCGGCGCCGCGTCCCGCTCGGGGACACGCCGGCGCCCGCGAGATACGGCGAACGAAGACAGAACCGAGGCCGGCAGGAGACCCCTCTCCCGCCGGCCTTTTCGTTCGCATCGGCATCCGGTGATTTCGGAATTTCCGAGCGTGTCGCGGCGCGGCTCCGGAGACCCGCACCCGAAGTCGAGCTCGCATCGGCGCGACCGGCGTCGCCGGTCGAGCCCGTCACATGTAGTTGGTCAGCGACATCTTGTAGAGGATCGACGTCGCCTGATAGCTCGCCTGCATCTGCGTCTGCAGCGCCAGCAGTTGCGTCGCGACCTCGGTCTGGTCGGTGTTGATCGTGTCGTCGATCACCTTCTGGTAGGTCGCAGCCATCGCCGTATGGCGGGTCTTCGCCTGGCTCGCCGCCTGCGCCGCACCGGCGACCTCGACCTGCACCGCCTCGATGCTCTGGACGCCGGCCGGAATGCCGAGATTGCCCTTGGCCCTGAGCAGCAGCTGGGTGTGGACCTCGCTGTCGGTGGCCGTGCCGCCGGAGACGTTGGAGGCGGTGATCACCGCCATCTGCCGCAGCGCCCAGGAGAAGGCCTGCTCGTTCGCCCGCATGCCGTAGTTCACCGTCACCGAGGTGTCGACATGGGCGGTGACGTCGGTGCGCGCCCGCGAGGCGTCGTTGGTGCCGACGTACCAGCGCACCGTGTTGGTGTAGTCGGGGTCGGCGACCAGCGTCGTCGCCGTGTCGAAGGGCGGGCCGTCGACCCTGAGCGGCGCATTGCCGTTGGCGGTGTCGAAGAACTCGTTGCCCGCCTGCATCGCCGAAGCGGCGACCAGATCGGTCTTCGCCAGCGATTGGATCTTGGCATCGAGCAGGTTGGAGAGATTGTCGGCGGTGTCGGACGGCGTCGCGCCGATCTGGAAGGTGTTGGTCGAGGTGTCGTTGGTCTCGCCCGCGGTCAGCTCGATCTTCGACGTGGTTCCGTCCGGCAGATCGAAGGTGACGGTGATCTTCTCGCCGCTCACCGGCTGACCGGAGAAGGAGACGTTCAGAGCCGCCGGCGATCCGCTCGGTCCCGCGACGACGGCATCGGACAGCGTCGAGGTGACCGCCGACAGCTTCATGCCGAAGGGGTGCGACCCGTCCTCGGCGAGCGTGACCGTGCCCGCGGCCGAGGCGAGGGTGAGCCGACCGCGCCCGTCGGCGCCCTGATCGGCCTGCAGGCGCTCGCTCATCAACTGCTTGAGGCCGGCCTTGCCGTTGGCCCCGTCCAGCATCTCGTCGACGCCGACCACCGGCTTGGTGTCGGTCGCCGAGCCGGCGAAGATGTAGCGTCCGGCCACGTCGGAGTTGAGCAGCGCCGTGAAGGCGTTGAGGCTGTCGAGCGAATAGGTCTGCGAGTCGGTGACGCCGGTCGTCGACAGATTGAAGGAATTGGGATCGAGGTTGCCCTTGAGGTCCGACACCAGGGTCGACAACTGCATCAGCGTCTTGTCGCCGACCTGCATGCGCACGTCGAGCGTTTCGATCGTCTGCTGGAAGCCTTCCACCCGGCCGAGTTTGGTCTGATAGGCGAGCGCCAGATCGCGCGAACTGCCGAGACCGCCGTAGGTCTGCGAGCGCACACCCGTCGACAACTGCTGCGACAGATCGTCGAGCCGGGTCCGCATCGTCCCGAGCTGCTGCACCAGCAGGTCCGAATAGCCGGTGGCGCTGATCCGGGTCATGATCTCACTCCCACTCGCCTCAGATGGCCATCAGCGCGTCGAGCATGTCCTTGGCGGTGGACATCACCCGGGCATTGGCGGCATAGGCCGACTGGAGCTGGATCAATCGCGCCAGCTCCTGATCGACGTTGACCCCGGACGCGGTCTTCATCCGCTCCTCGAGGTTCGACTGGATGGTCGACTGGCTGTCGAGCGCCGACGAGGCCGAGGCCGTCGCCGCGCCCCAGAACGACACCATCCGATCGGAGAAATTGGCGAGCGTGGTGGAGAAGCCGTGGCCCTCCGAGGCCATGCCGGTCTCCGAGCCGAAGTCGAAGACCGTCTTCTCCAACCGATCGAGCAGCGCCTGCGGCCGGGTCGCGTCGCCCGCATCGGTCGCCGGGCTCGTCTGCCACTGCACCAGCAGCGTCGGATCGGCGATCACCGCCGAGTTGACGGCGATGCGGGTGGCGAAGCCGATCTTCTGGGAACCGCGCTCGAAACTGCCGGTGTAGTAGTCGGTGGTGGCGCCGTCGACGAAGAGCGGCAGACCGGTCTCCCCGTCCTGTAGGGCGGTCGAGCTGATGTCCGCCGACAGCCCGGTCACCTGCGTCGTGGCCCCGCCGTCGTCGAGGATCTCCAACACCTCTCCCGAAGGATTGGACACCGAGAAGCCGCCGCCGAGCGCCGTCTGGATCTGCGCCGCCACCGAGCCCATGCCGGTCGAGAAGTCGATGCCGTAGACGGTGTCGTTCGCCTTCGCCGTGGCGCTGTCGTCGAGCGGCAACGCCGCCGGATCGTCGACCCGGATGAAGGTCACCGTCTTCGCCTCGCCGGAGGCGACGTCGGTGTAGGTGAAGGTGACCCGATTGCCCTGCTGCAAGCCGGTGAGATCGACGTCGAAGCCGTTCGAGCTGCCCGAGGTCACCGCGGTGCCTTCGACCGTGTGGTTCGACATCGCTTCGGCGAGACCGGCGGCGATGTCGTCGAGCTGCGCCTGAGCGTTGACCAGGGTGTGATCGCGCAGCTCGACGAGCGCGGCGAGCGATCCCGAGCGCAGCGTGCCACTGGCGATGAGATCGATCACCTGCGAGCCGTTGTCGGCGACACGGATGGTGCCGACGGTACGTTCGGCATCGTCCTTCGACCACTCCGTGGCGGCGGTCAGCGTGCCGCGCGCATCGAATTCGAACTGGGTGCCGTGATCGGAGACCAGCGACAGGCCGGAGGTGGTGAACACCGACAGATGCCCGTCGGCGCTCTCCATCGTGCCGATGTCCATGTAGGACGACAGCTGCCGCACCGCCTCGTCGCGCGCATCGAGCAGGTTGGAGACGTCGCGTCCCGCCGCCTGCTGGCCGACGACCTGGCTGTTGAGATCGGCGATCTGCTTGGTCAGCCCGTTGACCTTGGTGATCTGGTCGGCGGTGTCCGACTCGGCCGAGGTCCTCAGGCTCTGGATGTCGTTCGAAGCCTGATTGAGCTGGCTCGCCAACACCTGCGCCTTGTCGACGAACGCCGATTTGCTCGACGGATCGTCCGGGCTGGTCACCAGCGACTGCAGCGCCTGATCGAAGTCGGTGATCGCACCGGAGATGTTGGCGCCGGCGTCGGTCTTGCCCATGTACTGGTCGACCTGCGTCAGGTACTTCGACTGGGTGTCGAGATAGGCGCTGGGCGAGGTCGACTGCAGCAACTGGCTCCAGATCGTCTTGTCGAACTCGCGGTTCACCACCGCCTTGAGGCCGAAGACGCCCTGGAGTCCCTGGTAGTCGACCGTGCCGACCCGCTTGGCGGTGTAACCCGCCTGGCCGGCACGGGCGATGTTCTGCGCGACGATGCCGGTCTCGGTCTGGTTGAGCTGCATGCCCGCGACCGCGATCGAAAGCGCAGATCCGATGGTCATGGCGAGAACTCCGGAACCGAGAACGCGGGTTCACCGTCCTCAGCGGACGATGGCGAGGATGTCCTGCATCATGTTGTCGGCGGTCGAGATCACCTTCGAATTGGCCGAATAGGCCTGCTGGGTGATGATCATCTTCGAGAACTCGTCGGCGATGTCGACGTTCGAGGCCTCGAGCGCCTGCCCGGTGATGGTCGCACCGGAGGATTCGACCGCCGGACCGGAATCGCGCGTCACCGAGAAGGCGCCGCCGTCCATACGCTTCAATCCGGCGTCGCCGGCGAAGGAGAACAGCGTCAGTTCGGCCACGTCGACCTGCTGGCCGTTGGAGTAGGTCGCCGTCAGACGTCCGCTGGCGTCGACCGCCACGCCGGTGAGATTGCCCGAGGCATAACCGTCCTGAGAGATCGAGTTGACGGTCACCGTGGCGCCGGTGGTCGAGTATTCGGTGATGCCGTCGCTGCCGTAGGAGAGACGGATGGTGCCGAGGTCGTTGCCGTCGACGGAGAGGCTCGCGATGTCGAGGTGATCGGTCGGCGAGGTCAGCTGGCCGGCGCTGTCGAAGGAGAAGTCCGAACCGGCATTGGTCCACATCGTCGATGCGCCGGTCGCGGTCGAATCGGACTTGTAGAAGAGGTTCCAGGTGTCCGGGCTGGAGCCCGTCTTGGCCCAGCGCAGCTGCACGTTCACCGCCGAACCCTTGGCGTCGTAGCAGGTGATCTGACCGCCGTTGAGCGAAACGTCCTGGAACGACTGATCGTCGACCGCCTGGACCGTGGCCAGGGTCGGATCGCCCCAGGTCGTCGCGTCGACGACGGAGACCGACGAGTTGGCCGGAAGGTTGGCGTTGTAGTCGATCTGGGTCGACGCCTTGGCGGCGAGGAGACCCGTCGGCAGCTTGACCGCCGAAGTCGCATCGCCCAACGGGTTGCCCGTGGTGGTGTCGATCGACCGCCCCATGAGGTAGTAGCCGGCGCCGTTGACCAGATAGCCCTCGCGGTCGATCTCGAAGTCGCCGCGGCGGGTGTAATAGTTGGCGCCGCCGAGCACCGTCTTGCCGTCGGACTCGCCCGCCTTCAGCTGCACCTGGAAATAGCCGTCGCCGGATATCGCCAGATGGGTCGCCGAAGACGAGGTCGACACCGCGCCCTGCAACGTGTTGGTCGCCCGCGACAGCGCCAGCACCGAGCCGGCGTTCTGACGATAGGAGGAGGTCGCCGCGCCCGAGACCAGATCCTGGAAGGACGTGTCGACCCGCTTGAAGCCGGTCGTCTGCGAGTTGGCGATGTTGCCGGAGATGTTGGTGAGCGCATAGGCCTGAGCCTGCAGACCCGCCACCGAAGTGATCATCGCATCGAAGATACCCATTCCACGCTCCTCGCCGACAGGATGTCGAAGTGCAGGCGGACCTGCGTCGGGAACGAAGAAGCAGATGCCGTGCCAATCATCCCGGAGCGGTGGACACTCCTATTTTTCAAAGAGTTGCCACGGCTCCGCGACTCTCCTGTGGAGCTTGCGTGGGGCCGCGATGGCAATTCCTGCCGGGTCGCTTCGCCCGACCCGGTCGAAACGCCCCGGTGCGATCCCCGTCGTTCGCCGCTGGTGCGGCGGCCTCGCTTCCGGGTTATGAAGGACGGAACCGACCATACCCGAGCGAGGGCCCATGCGCTTCGAAGGCACTTCCGACTACGTCGCCACCGAAGATCTCAGGATCGCGGTCAACGCCGCCATCACCCTCGAACGTCCGCTTCTGGTGAAGGGTGAGCCGGGCACCGGCAAGACCGTGCTGGCCCGCGAGGTCGCCTCGGCGCTCGGTCTGCCGCTCATCGAGTGGCACGTGAAGTCGACCACCAAGGCGGCGCAGGGCCTCTACGAATACGACGCGGTCTCCCGCCTGCGCGACGGCCAGATCGGCGACGAGCGGGTCAAGGACATCCGCAACTACATCAAGCGCGGCAAGCTGTGGGACGCCTTCACCGCCGAGACCCGGCCGGTGCTGCTGATCGACGAGATCGACAAGGCCGACATCGAGTTCCCCAACGATCTCCTGCTCGAGATCGACCGCATGGAGTTCTACGTCTACGAGACCGGCGAGACGATCCGCGCCAAGCGCCGCCCGGTGGTCATCGTCACCTCCAACAACGAGAAGGAACTGCCGGACGCCTTCCTGCGCCGCTGCTTCTTCCACTACATCCGCTTCCCCGACGCCGACACCATGACCTCGATCGTCGAGGTCCATTTCCCCGGTCTGAAGAAGCGCCTGCTCGAAGAGGCGCTGCGGATCTTCTTCTCGGTGCGCGAGGTGCCGGGGCTGAAGAAGAAGCCGTCGACGTCGGAGCTGCTCGACTGGATCAAGCTCCTCCTCAACGAGGACATCGACGAGACGACGCTGCGCCAGTCCGATCCGAGGAAGGTGATCCCGCCGCTCGCCGGCGCGCTGCTCAAGAACGAGCAGGACGTCCACCTCTTCGAACGCCTCGCCTTCATCTCGCGGCGCGAGGGACGGTGAGCCTCGCCATGACGGCTCGGTCCGTTTCGAACGACACGGTGACGACCCGCGACGGCGGCGCCCGACGGCAGAGGCGTGCCCGCCTCGCCGCCGCAGCCGTCGCCCTCACCGCACTCCTCGTCGCCCTCCCGGCCGATGCGAAGGAGAAGCCGACCCATGTCCTCACCCTGACCGACGTCACGACCGAACCGGCCCGGACCGGCGCGGCGGCACGCGAGCCCGCCTGCCTGCTGCGCTTCTCGCTTCGGCGGTCGGCGGGGGCGGCCCCGCAGCGGACGGCCGAACTCACCCCCGAGGGCGCCGACCCGCGCGAGGGTCGCAGCGGCTCGCTCTTCGGCACGGTCCGTCTCGACCTCGACGGCGACGGCCGCACCCGGCGAACCATGCGGATCGACGGCATCGACTGCGACGGGCTGCGCCCGCTGAACCTGCATCTCGCCTGCCCGACCGACGACGGCCGCTGCCCCGCCGGGACACGGATCCGGATGAAGAACTTCGATCGTCTGGAGATCGCCGAAGACGTTCTCGCCTTCGACTGACCACGCGTCGCCGTCAGTCGCCGGCGAAGGCCGGACAGCCGCCGGTACCGCAGGCGCCCATCGGCGCACCGCAGCTCGCGGCACTCGACGCGCTGCTCGCCTCGACCGGCTTGGCGATCAGCGACAGCTGCCGCTCGAGATCGATTGCCGCGCAGTTCGGGCATTCCGGCGTCTCGCCGCCACGCACCAGCGTCGAGAACTCGTTGCCGCAGGACCGGCACTGATAGGCGTAGATCGGCATCGCGTGCTCCTCGTCTCGTCCCGGCCGATTAGGAAAATCCCGCGCCGCGATCAAGTCCGCAGAACGCCGGGCGACGAAACGTCCCGCCCGCACTCACGGCGCCGGACACACCTTCGCCTCGGCCGCCAGCTTCTCTGCCCCGACCAACGCCACCAGATCGACGTCGTCGAGCAGCGTGACGTACTCGCCGGTCTCCGCCGTCTTCATCCAGGTCGAGACGCGGAACTCCTTCGGCAGCGCCACCCCTTCCGACCGGCAGCCGTCGACCCCGATCGACAGCGTCCCGCCGAAGGCACCGGGTTCCTTGTCGGAGCGCGCCTTGGCCCGCGCCCGCGCCTCGACGAGCCGCGGCACGTCCGCCGCCGAGATGCGGAAGGCGCGGACCTCCTGCCCCGGCTTCGGCTTCACCGCGGCGAGCCCGGTCTCCGAGACGAGCGGCACCTGCTCGAGATCGATCTCGATCTTCTCCTCGTCCGATCCGTTCCGCCGCGCCTGGGACATCACCAGCTTCGCCCCACCCACCGGCGGCAGCGCCTCCTTCGGCATCGCCACCGCGGCGCGGAGCCGCGTCGGGTCGGTGGTCATCGGGTCGAAAGAGCGCAACGCCCACAGCGTCTTGGCCGGGACATGAGAACATCCGGCGAGCACCAGAGCCGCCAGAGCGAGCAACGGAAGGGACTTCATGACTTACCTCCATCCGAAATTTTTTATCGTTTGACATTAATTTTTTCGCGTGTCAAATGATGTGCATCATGATGGAGCCGACGATGAACGAAGCCGCCCCCTCCCCCGCCGTCGAACAGCTGCGCGCCCGCATCGGCACCCTCTGCCGAGTGCTGCGCCTCGCCGCCCCGGCCTATGCCGTCTGGGTCTTCGTCCTCTTGGCGCTGCACTGGTCGGACGGCGCCGACGTCGCCCGCGCCTATGGTCACTGGCTGAAGATCGAGCTCCCCGACGTGCCGGTGGTGGCGCGCGCCGCCGGCTTCCTCACCCACATGGTGGTCTGGGGCCTGATCGTCGGCGCCTGTGTGAACCTGTGGCTGCTCTTCTCCGGCTTCCTCGCCGGCCACGTCTTCACCGTCGCCGCGGCGCTAGGGCTGCGCCGCCTCGCCCTCTTCGGCCTCGCCGCCCTGGTCGCCGACATGGTCTCCCGGCCGCTGCTGTCGATGCTGGTGACCATCCATCTGCCGCCGGGCAGCCGCCACATCGGCATCTTCTTCCGGCCCGAAGACCTCTTGAACCTGATGTTCCTCGGCGGCCTCCTGGCGCTCGCCCACGTCTTCAAGGTCGCCGCCGAGATCGCCGAAGACCACGCCGCGATCGTGTGAGGGACGCCGATGCCGATCGTCGTCAACCTCGACGTCATGCTCGCCCGCCGTAAGATGCGCTCTCGCGAACTCGCGGAGCGCATCGGCATCACCGAGCCGAACGTCTCGCTGCTCAAATCCGGCAAGGTGAAGGGCATCCGCTTCGACACGCTCGAGGCGATCTGCCGCGTCCTCGACTGCCAGCCCGGCGATCTCCTGGAATTTCGCGACGATACGAGAGAAATTCCTTGAGTATCAGATATTTCATCGAAAATTCGCACGCCCGTGTCACGACTGTCATACGCCTGTCATGGTAACGTGTTCCCGAGCGTGCTATCGGCTCCGCTCGGTTGACCACGACCACGAGATGCCTCCCGATGCCCCGCCTCCTCCTGCTGCGCCACGCCAAATCGTCCTGGGACGACGTGTCGGCCGACGATTTCGATCGCCCGCTCAACGCCCGTGGACGCGTCGCCGCACCGGTGATGGGTAGCCACATCGCCGCCCACGGCCTCGCCCCCGACCGGATCCTCTGCTCCTCGGCCCGGCGCGCCCGCGAGACGCTGGCGAGCCTCCTGCCCCACCTCGACGAGGACGTCGACATCCGCCTCACCCGCGAACTCTATTTCGCCGGCGAGGATCGCATGATCGATCAGATCCGCGCCCATGGCGGCAACGCCACCACCCTTCTCGTCGTCGGCCACAATCCCGGCATCCAGGAGACCGCCCTCGCCCTCCTCGGCGACGGCGTCCCGGCGATCCTCGACGCGGTCGCCGGCAAGTTCCCGACCGCCGGCCTCGTCGTCATCGATTTCCCGGCGATCAAGTGGGTCGACATCGAGCCCAAGACCGGCAAGGGCGTCGCCTTCCTGCGCCCGCGTGGCCGCAAGCTGGTCGAGATCCGTGCCGAGGAAACCGTGGACGACGAACAGGCGTGAACGCCGACGGCCGTTCCGCCCTTGGCGAGACGGCCGTGCGATACCTACATGGGGGTGGTCCCGCCGCCGAGGCCCGTCCATGTCGCCGCCCGCCCCGCCGTCCCTCTCCTTTCTCGATCAGGCCCGCACCGCGTTCGCCAACGCCGGCGATTTCGCCATGGGCCTGGCGACCCCGACGGTACGCCTCGGCGTCACCGGCCTCTCCCGCGCCGGCAAGACGGTGTTCATCACCGCCCTCGTCCACAATCTGCTGCACGGCGGTCGCCTACCGCTGTTCCGCGCCGCCGCCGACGGTCGCCTCTACGGCGCCGCGCTCGAGCCCCAGCCCGACGACGCGGTGCCGCGCTTCGACTACGAAGCCCATGTGAAGACCCTGGTCGAGGAGCGGCTGTGGCCCTCCTCCACCCGCCGCGTGTCGGAGCTGCGCCTCACCCTCGAGTTCGAATCGAGCTCGTTCTTCGCCCGCACCTTCGGTCGCGGTCGCCTCCATCTCGACATCGTCGACTATCCCGGCGAATGGCTGCTCGACCT
>CALMYM010000127.1 GCA_937873675.1 uncultured Alphaproteobacteria bacterium
CGCAACCCGCCGCGGAGCTCGAGGCGGGTGGGGGCGTGGCCGCGGGCGCGGAGCTCGCGCGTCAGTGCGGCCGCCCGGGCATAGGCGGTCGCGAAGGGACGGGTCGTGAGAATCTGCGAGCCGATGTGGACGGCGAGGCCGACGAGCCGGACGTTGGCCATCGCCTTCAGCTCGTTGTCGAGTGCGGCGAGCCGATCGGCGTCGACGCCGAACTTGTTGTCCTTCTTGCCGGTGGTGATCTTGGCGTGGGTCTCGGCGTCGACGTCCGGATTGACGCGCAGCGCGACGCTCGCCACCACGCCACGGGCGCGGGCGATCTCGTCGATGCGGTGCAGTTCCTCGTAGGACTCGGCGTTGAGCTGGTGGATGCCGGCGTCGAGCGCCTGGGCGATCTCCTCGTCGGTCTTGCCGACGCCGGAGAAGACCACCCGGCTCGCCGGAATGCCGGCGTCGAGGGCACGCGTCAGCTCGCCGCCGGAGACGATGTCGGCGCCGGCGCCCTCCTTCGCCAGCACCGAGACCACGGCGCGGTTGGCGTTGGCCTTCATGGCGTAGTGGATGGAGACGTTCAGGGGGGCGAGCGCATCGGCGAGCCGCGCCCAATTCTCGCGCAGGCGCTTGGCCGAATAGAGATAGAACGGCGTGCCGACCTCCTTCGCGATCGCCGCGATCTTCACGCCGTCGAGGGCAAGGTCGCCGTCGACGTAGGCGAAGCAGGAGGCGGGCAGGCGGCGGGTGAGGTCGGTCATCGGGGATCTCGGTGTGCGAGGCGGCGCGAGGCGGCGACGTAGCATGTTTCGGCGGGGTGGGGGAAGGGACTGTCACCTCCCGGCAACAGTTCGTTAACTCCTGTGGCGGTGTGGTAGATTGCATGACTTATGGGCATGCAACCATTTCAGAGAGGGCGCATACTCCTCTCATTGCCGGACCGGGACGGGCGCGAGCCCTACCGGGACTTCAGCAGCCCTTTTCACCTGTCTCTTTCAGACGAAACCCGGCGAGAGCGATCTCGCCGGGTTCTTCGTTTCGGGGGGGGGGGAGCGTCGAGCGCCGTAGGGTGCAAAGAGCGGAGCGAATTGCACCGCTGCGCCCGATGAGAACGTCCGAGAGCCCCGCACCGCCGCCGGTGCAATTCGCCTGCGGCTCTTTGCACCCTACGGACGGCCGGCCCGTCCCCTCACCGCGTCAGCGGCTTGTACTTGATCCTGTGCGGCTCGACGGCGGCGGCGCCGAGGCGGCGGACCTTGTCGGCCTCGTAGTCCTGGAAGTTGCCCTCGAACCACTCGACGTGGCTGTCGCCTTCGAAGGAGAGGATGTGGGTGGCGAGGCGGGCGAGGAACCAGCGGTCGTGCGAGATGACCACGGCGCAGCCGGCGTAGTCCTCGAGCGCTTCTTCGAGGGCCCGCAGGGTCTCGACGTCGAGGTCGTTGGTCGGTTCGTCGAGGAGCAGGACGTTGGCGCCGGACTTCAGCATCTTGGCGAGGTGGACGCGGTTGCGCTCACCGCCGGAGAGCACGCCGACCTTCTTCTGTTGGTCGCCGCCCTTGAAGTTGAAGGTCGAGCAGTAGGCGCGGGAATTGATCTCGCGCTTGCCGAGATAGATCACGTCGTTGCCGCCGGAGATCTCCTCCCACACCGTCTTGTTGGGATCGAGGGCGTCGCGCGACTGGTCGACGTAGCCGAGCTTGACGCTCTCGCCGATCTTCATGCCGCCGGCGTCCGGGGTCTCCTGTCCGGTGATCATGCGGAAGAGTGTGGTCTTGCCGGCGCCGTTGGGGCCGATGACGCCGACGATGCCGCCGGGCGGCAGCTTGAAGGTCAGGTCGTCGATCAGCAGGCGGTCGCCGTAGCCCTTCGACAGGTGCTCGAAGTCGATGACGTTGTTGCCGAGGCGCTCGGCCACCGGAATGATGATCTCGGCGGCGCCGACCTGCTTGGCGGCGGCCTTCTGCACCAGATCCTCGTAGCGCTGGATACGCGCCTTGGACTTGGCCTGACGCGCCTTCGGCGAGGCGGCGATCCACTCCTGCTCGCGGGCGAGGGAGCGCTGGCGGGCGGCCTCTTCGCGGCCCTCCTGCTCCATGCGCTTCTGCTTCTGGCCGAGCCAGGCGGTGTAGTTGCCCTCGTAGGGGATGCCGCGGCCGCGATCGAGCTCGAGGATCCACGAGGTGACGTTGTCGAGGAAGTAGCGATCGTGGGTGACGATCAGCACGGCGCCCTTGTAGTCGCGCAGGTGGGTTTCGAGCCACGCGACGGACTCGGCGTCGAGATGGTTGGTCGGCTCGTCGAGCATCAGCAGCCGCGGCGAGGAGAGCAGCAGGCGGCAGAGCGCGACGCGGCTGCGTTCACCGCCGGA
>CALMYM010000128.1 GCA_937873675.1 uncultured Alphaproteobacteria bacterium
GGGGGTCGGGCCGCAACCCGCCAGCACCTGCTCGGCCCCGGTGGCGAGGTCGACACCTCGAGCCGGGGTTTCTTCTTTTCCGGTTCGCCGCACGAGCACCGCCCCGGTGATCCGTCGCGCACGCGAACCGGTCGTCGGATGAGGAGCCTCCCACGATGTCCGTGATCCATACCTTCTCCTCGACCAACGGCTCCGGCCTCCACGCCTGCACCGACGATCCCGAAGGGCGGAGCCTGCCGGCCCGGCACGGCCCTTGGAAACATGTCGGCCGTGTGCCGGCCGGCCGCGATCTTCCTCATGGCCTCGATCGTGGGACCGTCGAGAAGGCGATCGAGGCGCACGGCTTCCAGATGTGGCGTGTCCGCAAGTCGGAAGACTGAGCGGTCGTCACCGGTCCCGACGCAGCGGCTCGTCGCGGCGACGGGACGTCGCCCGCCGTCGAATTCCGTGAGGTGTCGGCATGGTCCGTCTCACCATCCATCACCGCACGACCTATCGTTATCGTCGCCCGGTGGTCTTCGGACCCCATCGGTTGATGATCCGCCCACGCGACGGACACGACCTGCGGGTGGTGGAGAGCGAACTCGTCCTCTCCCCGCCCGCCGACGTGCGTTGGACCTACGACGTCTTCGGCAATTCGATCGCCACCGCGCGGTTCGCCTCACCCGCCGCGACCCTCGCGGTGGAGAGCCGACTGGTCGTCGACCGATTTCTCGACCTCGAGCCGTCCCGCGAGATCGAGGCTTCCGCCCGCGCTTTCCCTTTTCGATATTCGGACGACGATCGCATCGACCTCGGCGCACTCCTCGTGCCGCAGGAGGCGGACCCGGATCGCCGGTTGGCGCGTTGGGCGGCCGACTTCGTCGCCGGCCGGCCGACCGATACGCTGGCGCTGCTCGGCGACATGAACGCCGGCATCTCCGCTTGGGTGTTCTATCAATCGCGCGACTACGAGGGCACGCAGACGCCCCTCGAGACCCTCGACCGTGGATGGGGTTCGTGCCGGGATCTCGCGGTCCTGTTGATGGAGGCGGTGCGCCACCTCGGCTTCGGCGCCCGCATCGTCTCGGGCTACCACGCCGGCGCGCGCTCCGGTCCGGGGGCCGAAATGCCGGGGTCGACCCACGCCTGGGTCGAGATCTTCGTCCCGGGACCGGGGTGGATCGCCTTCGATCCGACCAACCGCACCGTCGGTGACGGCGCACTGGTGCCGATCGCGCGCGCGCGTTCGATCCGCCAGGTCGTGCCGGTCGCCGGGTCGTTCAACGGTGTGCCGGACGATTTTCTCGGCCTCGACGTCGGCGTCACCGTCCACTCCGAATGAGAGAGCCTCCGCATCCGGTGCTCGAAGAAGGCACCCTTCGATGAGGGTCTTCACCCGACTGATTCGATCCGATCTCGTCCGCACGGTGATCGGCTCGATCCTCGCCGCCCATCTCCGTTTCGTCGGCCGTACCACCCGCTTCTTCGTCGAGCCGGCCGACCCCTGCGCGGCGATCGGCCCCTAGCTTCCGGTGATCACCGCGATGTGGCACGGCGAGCACCTGATGGTTCCACTCGCCCGACGCCCCGTCGATCGGGCCGTCAGTCTGGTGTCCCGTTCGGCGGACGGCGAGATCGAGGTGCGCCTCCTCTCCGCTCTCGGCATCCGCGCCATCCGGGGCTCCGGTGCTCGCGGCCGAAAGACCGCGGACAAAGGCGGCGTCGGGGCGCTTCGCGTGACGATCAGAACACTGGCCGACGGAGAGACGGTCGTTCCGACCGCCGACGTGCCGACGGTGGCACGGCACCGTGGTCTCGGCATCGTCACATTGGCGAAGCGGTCGGGGTGGCCTTCATGAAGCGCTTGCGCCGGATCGGTGCAACCGGGTTCATTTCTCGAGCCCATCGCAACCCGTCCGACGGTTGGTCGCCCAGAGGCCCAAGAGGTCGGCGGAGCGAAGATGTCGGAACGATCCACCATTCGTCGGCGAACGGCGAGCCCGGTGTGAGCCTTCTTGCCGAGCCCGCCGTGTGAAACCGCCATCATGTGGCGCAACGCCGTGCCGCTATCCCGTTCGACACCACGACCACACCGACGGCGATGAAATGGACACCGAGGTCGAGCACCGTCGCATCGAAAGGATGGACCAAGGTCAGGAGGCTCGCCGCGGCAGCGGAGGCGGCGAGGCCGGCGATGGCGGCGTTCAGGGTCGGGCGCAGCGAATAGGCCCGCCGGCGCAACACGAACATCAGGGCGGAGAGCGGCACCGAGAAGCCGACGATGAAGGCGAAACAGTCGATGATCTCGTGGGTCGGGATCGGCCCGAAGGCTTCGAGCCCGGCCCGCAGACATCCCAGCCCACTCGCGCCGAGCCACAGGGCGAGACCCGGCAAGGGCGCCAGCGCCCAGCGCGGATCACGGTCCGGCAGGCCGAGCATGAAGGTGGCGATCGCGGCGAGCACCATCGTCACCAGCGATCCGGCGAGCGCCATCCACATGTCCGGCGCGGCGCCGAGCCGCGCCGCGAGTGCGCCGAAGTTCACCCGCGGCAGCAGCACGAGGGCGATGGCCGCGACCGCCGAGATCCACAGCAGCGCATCGAGGAGCGGCGGACGGGTGCGGCGGACGGGCCGCAGATCGCCGACCAGGCGGCCGATCGTCTCTATATCTGAAGGAAACCCCCACCTACGGTGGGGGGATGGAAGAGTTCTACACAGT
>CALMYM010000129.1 GCA_937873675.1 uncultured Alphaproteobacteria bacterium
ACCGCCGAAGCCCGAGCCGATCAAGGCGCCCGAGCCCAAGCCGGAGCCCCCCAAGCCGGAACCGCCGAAGCCGGAACCGACCAAGGCGCCGGAGCCCAAGCCGCAGCCGCCCAAGCCCGAGCCGATCAAGGCTCCCGAGCCGAAGCCCGACCTGCCCAAGGAGGCGGAGAAGGCCAAGGATCTCGGCGAGGGCAAGCCGCCGGTGCCGAAGGAACCGCCGAAGGACACCAAGGCGCTCGACAAGTTGCTCGAGGAGCAGAAGAAGCTCGACGACAAGAAGGCCGAGGAGAAGCGCCTCGCCGACGCCAAGGCCGCCGCCGACGCCAAGGCGAAGGCCGACGCCAAGGCGAAGGCCGACGCCAAGGCCAAGGCTCTGGCCGACGCCAAGGCCGCTGCCGACCGCGCCGCCAAGGCCGCGGCCGACGCCAAGGCGGCCGAGGCGGCCAAGGCCAAGTCGCAGTTCGATTCGCGCGAGATCTCCGACATCCTCAACAAGAACCGGACCGGTTCGTCGTCCTCCAAGGTGCAGCAGACCGCCAGCCTCGGGTCGCCCTCGGGACGGCTGAACGTCACCCGCATGACCCAGTCGGAGACCGACGCGCTGGTCGGCCAGATCAAGAAATGCTGGAACCCGCCGATCGGCTCCGCCGAGGCCGGGATCGGTGTGACGCTGCGCTTCTCGATGAACCAGGACGGCACGCTCTCCGGCCAGCCCGAGATCATCGAAGCCCCGGCTCACCCGCTCGGACCGGCCCTCGCCGCCTCGGCGCGGCGCGCCCTCCTGCAATGCGGCCCCTACAAGATGCCTCCCGAGAAATACGCCGCTTGGCGGCTGGTGGAGGCGACCTTCAATCCCAAGGACGTCTTCTGACGGACACCGACGAGACGACGAGGACCATCATGATGCCGAGCCGAGAGACCTTCGCGCCGACCCGCCCGATACGCGCCGACCGCCGCCGGAGCGCCTTCGCGTCGCGGCTGCGCACCATCGGCCTCGCCGTGCTCGGGCTGGCCGTCGGCGCCGTCGGTCTCCTCGCCGCGTCGCTTCCCGCCGAGGCGCAGCTGAAGATCACCGTCACCCCCGGCGCCGCCTTCACGCCGATGCCGATCGCCGTGCCCAACTTCACCGGCGACCCGCAGCTCGGCGCCCAGGTGGCCCAGATCGTCGCCCAGGACCTGAAGACCTCCGGCTACTTCAACGTCCTCGACCCGGCCTCCTATCTCGAGCGCGCCGTCGGCGCCGACGTGACGCCGAACTTCAACAACTGGCGCGGCATCAACGCCCAGGCGTTGGTCGCCGGCACCGTTCAGCAGCAGGGCGGCCAGATCGTCGCCCAGGTGCGGGTGTGGGACGTCTACGGCGGTTCGCAGCTGATCGGCTCGCAGTTCGCCACCTCGCCCGACAACGTGCGGCGTCTCGCCCACATCGTCGCGGATGCCGCCTACTCGCAGCTGACCGGCTTCAAGGGCTTCTTCGACAGCCGGGTCGCCTTCGTCGACGAATCCGGGCCGAAGTCGAACCGGGTCAAGAAGCTCGCCATCATGGACTGGGACGGCGCCAACGTGCGCTACCTCACCCGCGGCCAGGAACTGGTGCTGACCCCGCGCTTCTCGCCGTCGAACCAGCAGCTCGCCTACATGTCCTACGGCGCCGGCGACCCCAAGGTGTTCATCCTCAACGTCGCCTCCGGCGCCCGCCAGCTCGTCGGCGACTTCCCGTCGATGACCTTCTCGCCGCGCTTTTCGCCCGATGGCAACACCCTCGTCTTCTCGATGCAGAAGGAGGCAAACGCCAACATCTTCTCGATGAACCTCGGCGGCCGCGCCGTGCAGCAGCTGACCAACTCCTCGGCGATCGACACCCATCCCTCGTTCTCGCCCGACGGCTCGCAGATCGTCTTCGAGAGCGATCGCGGCGGTTCGCAGCAGCTCTACGTCATGGATCGCGGCGGCGGCGGCGCCAAGCGCATCTCCTTCGGTTCGGGACGCTACTCGACCCCGGTGTGGTCGCCCGATCCGGACAATCCGTTCATCGCCTTCACCAAGCAGGACGGCGGTCTGTTCAAGATCGGCGTGATGAAGCCCGACGGCACAGGCGAGCGCATCCTCACCGAAGGCTTCCACAACGAGGGCCCGACCTTCGCCCCCAACGGCCGCTACGTCATGTTCTTCCGCGAGGAAGGCGGACAGGCCGCTCTGTGGCTCGCCGACGTCACCGGGCACGTGCTGACCCGGATCCGCACCCCGGCCGGCGCCTCCGATCCCTCCTGGTCGCCGCTGTTGAAGTGACCGGCCGCGACTTCACCGTGACCGTCCCGCATCGGTGAAACCGAGCCCATGACGTTTCGACCTGTTCGAAACTCCATGGGCGAAGGCGAGCCCGAACGGGCGTCGGCCGGTCGGGCCGCAACACCGGTGATGTTCGGACCGGTCCGAACTTCACCCGCAAGGTATCGGGTGATGCCGATCGGCAACGCTTCGTGATGTGCGTACCACGTCGTGGATCGGCCGCGCCGCGGACACGCTTCGACCACTTTCCCCCCGCCCAGATGACCCCACGGCGATACCGGCCGGCGTCGTGGAAACGGCGTGGGGATAAGGTTTCGTTCACCATCTTCCTGAACTCCGATTTAACCACGGGCCGTTAGGGTTACCGGCGAGTATCGGGGACCTTCCGAAGGAGTCTTTCGCATGTGGAGTGAATTGGGCCTGATCCGCGGTGTGAAGTTCGCGGCCGTCGTCGCGACCTCGCTGACCCTGGCGGCCTGCGCCAGCCAGCAGGACAATGCCGGGATGATCGGCGCGGGCGGCGCGGGTGCGGCGACGCCGGGCAGCCAGCAGGACTTCGTCGTCAACGTCGGCGACCGCGTCTTCTTCCAGAACGACAGTTCGGAGCTGACCGGCGAGGCGCGCGGCACCCTCGACCGTCAGGCCGTCTGGCTCGGCAAGTATCCGCGCTACGCCGTGACCGTCGAAGGCCACGCCGACGAGCGCGGCACCCGCGAGTACAACATCGCGCTGGGCGCCCGTCGCTCCGCCGCCGCTCGCGACTACCTGATCTCGCGCGGCGTCTCCTCGACCCGCCTGAAGACCATCTCCTACGGCAAGGAGCGCCCGGTCGCCGTCTGCGACGCCGAGAGCTGCTGGAGCCAGAACCGTCGCGCCGTCACCGTACTCAACGGCGCCAACTGACCGCGGCCGAACGCGGGCACACACGGAAACCATGCGAACGGCGCTCCCTCGGGGGCGCCGTTCGCCGTTGCGAGGGGGCGATCGTCGCGCCGATGTCGTGTCACCGCGCGACGGTCACCGCGCCGACAAATTTTGGCCGAAACGAACGGGTCATGATAGGAGATCGGCCGATCCGAGCCCGATCGTCGCGGCTCGTCGGAGGAAAGGAGCGCCGCCGTCCATGCTTCAACGGACACTCGCCACTCGCGGAGGCCCATCGATGCGGCACCGCCTCGCCGTGATCGCCGTCGTGGCCTTCGCCACGATCGCCTCACTCGGCGTCGGGACGGCGCGGGCGCAGGGGTTCTTCGGCGGCTCCGATTCCGGTGATCGCCGCAACGCCGAGCTGTCGCTGCGCATCAACCAGCTCGAAGGCCAGCTGCGCGGTCTCAACGGCCAGATCGAGCAGATGTCGCACCAGATCCAGCAGCTTCAGGACACCCTGACGCGCATGCAGAAGGACTACGAGTTCCGTCTGCAGGAGATCGAGGCCGGCGGCGCCCGCAACGGCAAGCCGCCGCAGAAGCGCTCCGACGCGCCGAGCCCCGCCGAAACCATGTCGACCGCCGGCCTCCCCGCCGCGGCCGGCATGGCGCCCGTGGCCGCCCCGGTCGCGATCGCCCCGGCGGCCGCTCCGGTCGCCGTCGCCGGGCGCGGCGCCCCGCCGGCGTCGCTCGGCCAGTTGAACGCCGCAGACCCGATCGGCGGACTGATCGGGTCGTCGTCGTCGGCGCCGCTCAATCTCGGCGCCCCCGGCGTCGACGCCCGCGCCGTCACCGACCCCACCGTCGTTCCGGTTCCGGGCGTCGACCCGCGCTATTCGGCGGTCCAGCCGACCGCCAGCGCCCGCGACGAATACGACGCCGCCTACGGCTACGTGCTCAACGGCGAATACGAACTGGCGGAGACCAGCTTCAAGACCTTCATCGCCAATCACCCGACCGACAAGCGGGTGGGCAGCGCCCAGTTCTGGCTCGGCGAGAGCTTCTACGTCCGCTCGAAGAACAAGGAGGCCGCCGACGCCTTCCTCAAGAGCTACACCCAGTTCCCCGACGGCCCCAAGGCGCCCGACAGCTTGCTGAAGCTCGGTCTCTCCCTCGCCGCCCTCGGTGAGAAGAAGGCCGCCTGCACCACCTACGAGGAACTGCTCGTCAAGTATCCCAAGGCGTCGCGCGCCCTCCGGGATCGCGCCCTGGCCGAGAAAGTCCGTGGCAA
This sequence comes from uncultured Alphaproteobacteria bacterium, assembly GCA_937873675.1. Lineage (GTDB taxonomy): Bacteria > Pseudomonadota > Alphaproteobacteria > Rhizobiales > Ancalomicrobiaceae > CALBKH01. Next base: position 4,447 of record CALMYM010000129.1, read on the forward strand.
GTGCTGACGACGCCCCCGTCTCGGACGCAGAGGCCGCGACACTCTTCGCGCCGCTCCGAGATCGCTCGCGTCTCGTCCTCGCCGTCTCCGGCGGTCCCGACAGTACCGCCCTTCTCCTCCTCCACGCCCGCGCCCGTGCCCTCGATCCGACGCTGCCGGGCGCCGTCGTCGTCACCGTCGACCACGGTCTGAGGCCCGAAGCCGCCGAGGAAGCGCGCCTCGTCGCCGCCCTCGCCGCCCGTCACGGTCTCCCGCACCACACGCTGCGTTGGGACGGCGACAAGCCCGCCGCCAATCTCCAGGCCGAAGCCCGCCGCGCCCGCTACGACCTCCTCTTCGACGCCGCCCGCGACCTCGATTGCGACACCGTCGTCACCGCTCATCACGCCGACGATCAGGCCGAGACCTTCCTCGCCCGCCTCGCCCGCGGCTCCGGCGTCGTCGGCCTCGCCGCCATGACGCCGCGCCGTCCGGTCGACGGTCTCCTCCTCGCCCGCCCCTTCCTCGACCTGCCCAAGTCGCGACTCCTCGCCACCCTCGCCGCCGCCGGCGAGGCCTGGATCGACGACCCCTCGAACGCCGATCCGCGCTTCGATCGCGCCCGCTGGCGCGCCGCCGCCCCGCTCCTCGCCGATCTCGGCCTCACTCGTGACCGCCTCGTCGCCACGGCGAAGGCGATGGCGCGTGCGGCCGCCGCGATCGAAGCCCAGGTCGATGCGGCGCTCGCGACCGGCGTCGACATCCACCCCGCCGGATGGGTGGCGTTGCGGCCGGAGGCCGTCGTCACGCTGCCCGAGGAGATCCGCCTGCGCCTTCTCTCCCGCCTCGTCCGAGCCGTCGGTGGCTCTCCCTACGGGCCGCGGCTCGACCGACTGGAGACGATCGCCACCGCCTTCGACGGCCGCGATCCCGCCGTCACCGTCGCCGCCCGCACCCTCGGCGGCACCCGCATCGAGCAGCGGCGCGGCCGCATCTGGATCGCAGCCGAAGCCGGCCGCGGAGCACCGCCGAGCCTGCGGCTCGAACCGGGGGAGCGCGGTCGCTGGCGCGGTCGCCGCATCGAACTGGCACGCGAAGCGCCTCACGCCGTGACGATCGCGCCTCTGGGACCGGACGGCCGGCGGGTGATCGCCGCGACCGACGGTCTCACCCCGACCATCGTCGGGCACCCCGCGCCACCGGCGGCGGTGATCGAATCGGCGCTCGCCGTCTTCCGCGACGGCGAACTCGTCGCCTGCCCCGGGCTGCGCCATGTCCGCGACGGGGAGCGAATCCTCATGGAAACGCTTCGTCTCGCGCCGATTTCGCCCTGAAACGCGTCCCGCGAGCCCCACGGCGACCGGATCGACGGCGCGCGGTAACGATTTCGTCAGAGGAACGCACCGCGACGACCGCATCTCCTTGGCACGGGGCAGGGAGACACCTATCTTCCAGGGAACCGACGTGGGTCGGCGGCGGCGTCCTACGTGTACGCCCGGCCGAGATGGGATCTTCGATGAACGCCAATTTCCGGAACTTCGCCCTCTGGGTGATCATTGGACTCTTGCTGATCGCGCTCTTCCAGCTGTTCCAGAACCCTGGACGGACGACGGGCACGAACGAAGTGTCCTTCTCGCAGTTCCTCGACGACGTCGAGGGCGGCAAGATCAAGCAGGTGGTGATCACCGACCAGCAGGTCCAGGGCGCCTACAAGGCGGGCGGCACCTTCCAGACCTACGCCCCGGCGGACGCCCGCTACATCGAACTCCTGCGCCAGAAGGACGTCGCCATCGCGGCCCGTCCGGCCGGCGAGAGCTTCTCGCTCCTCGGCGCCCTGATCTCGTGGATGCCGATGCTGCTGATCATCGGCATCTGGCTGTTCGTCATGCGCCAGATGCAGGGCGGCGCCGGCGGCAAGGCCATGGGCTTCGGCAAGTCCAAGGCCAAGCTCCTGACCGAGGCCCACGGCCGCGTCACCTTCGAGGACGTCGCCGGCATCGACGAGGCCAAGGAGGATCTCCAGGAGATCGTCGAGTTCCTGCGCGACCCGCAGAAGTTCCAGCGCCTCGGCGGCCGCATCCCGCGCGGCGTGCTGCTCGTCGGCCCTCCCGGCACCGGTAAGACGCTGACCGCCCGTGCGGTGGCCGGCGAAGCCAATGTGCCGTTCTTCACCATCTCGGGCTCCGACTTCGTCGAGATGTTCGTCGGCGTCGGCGCGAGCCGCGTCCGCGACATGTTCGAGCAGGCGAAGAAGAACGCCCCCTGCATCATCTTCATCGACGAGATCGACGCGGTGGGTCGTCACCGTGGCGCCGGCCTCGGCGGCGGCAACGACGAGCGCGAGCAGACGCTGAACCAGCTGCTGGTCGAGATGGACGGCTTCGAGCAGAACGAAGGCATCATCATCATCGCCGCCACCAACCGGCCCGACGTGCTCGACCCGGCGCTGCTGCGTCCCGGCCGCTTCGATCGCCAGATCACCGTGCCGAACCCGGACGTCAACGGCCGCGAGAAGATCCTCAAGGTCCACGTCCGCAAGGTTCCGGTCGCCCCCGACGTCGACCTGCGCATCCTCGCCCGCGGCACCCCCGGCTTCTCCGGCGCCGACCTGATGAACCTCGTCAACGAGGCGGCCCTGCTCGCGGCGCGGCGCAACAAGCGCCTCGTCACCATGGCCGAGTTCGAGGACGCCAAGGACAAGGTCATGATGGGCGCCGAGCGCAAGTCGATGGCCATGTCCGAGGAGGAGAAGCGGCTCACCGCCTATCACGAGGCCGGTCACGCCATCGTCGGCCTCACCGTGCCGGCGGGCCTGCCCGTCCACAAGGCGACGATCATCCCGCGCGGCCGCGCGCTCGGCATGGTCAAGTTCCTGCCCGAGGGCGACCGCTATTCGATGAAGTACAAGGAGTACACCTCGCATCTCGCCGTCGCCATGGGCGGCCGGGTCGCCGAGGAGATCGTCTTCGGCAAGGAGAACATCACCTCCGGCGCCGTCGGCGACATCGATCAGGCGACCAAGATGGCGCGCGCCATGGTCACCCGCATGGGCTTCTCCGACGAGCTCGGCCTCGTCGCCTACGGCGAGAACCAGGACGAGGTCTTCCTCGGCATGTCGATGGGCCGCCAGCAGAGCGTCTCCGAGGCCACCGCCCAGAAGATCGACCGCGAGGTCCGCCGTCTCATCGAAGAGGCCTACGAGGAGGCCAAGCGCATCCTCACCGAGCGCCACGACGAGCACATCCGCCTCGCCGAGGCGCTGCTCGAGTACGAGACGCTCACCGGCGACGAGATCAAGGACCTGCTCGCCGGCAACCCGCCGCGCCGCGACGGCGGCGACGGCGAGACCGCGGCGCCCTCGCGCTCCTCGGCCGTTCCTCCGGCCGGTTCCAAGCGCGCCTCCGACGGCGGCGAGCCGGAAGGTGGCCCGGTGCCGCAGCCGAGCTGAGCCCGACCGAACGACGATCGACGAACTCCGACGCCCGCGACCCTGTCGCGGGCGTCTTCGCATCCGCTCGACGGTACCTCGGCACGCGCCGACACGGTCGGCGAGGTCGGTAGGCGATGGTTCGAGGCTCGCTGCGCTCGCACCTCACCATGAAGCGGCGGTTGCTGTTTCGAACCTCGAAAGACGCTTCATGGTGAGGTGCCCCGCGAAGCGGGGCCTCGAACCATCGCGCACCGCCGTCGACGCGAACCACGCGAACGGTCCCTCGCCGGTCACCTCCCCCACCTCTCCCAAAGCGGCGGCGATCGGCGTTCTTCTTCCCACGACGCCTCCGCGGCCGCGACATTCCCCCCTCGCGACGTTCGCCCGGCGAATTTCCGTGCGATCGGCGATGCCCATCCGGAAAATCCCTTGCACCGAGATTGGACTCGCCCTTGCATGGGCGAACGGGCGCGCGAGCCCGAAGGTGGGCTCGCCGAACCCGATCCGGGGGGACGAGAACACATGTCGGACCAGATTTCCGCCGTCGACGAACGGCTGCCGTTGCCACGCTTGTCGGCGCTCGGCCTGCAACACGTGCTGGTGATGTACGCGGGCGCCGTGGCGGTGCCGTTGATCGTCGGCCGCGCGCTGAAACTGCCGCCGGAACAGGTGGCGATGCTGATCAGCGCCGACCTCTTCGCCGGCGGCCTCGTCACCCTGCTCCAGGCCTGGGGCGCCCCCGGCGTCGGCATCCGCCTGCCGGTCATGATGGGTGTCACCTTCGCCGCCGTCGGCCCGATGATCGCCATCGGCACCAACCCGAACCTCGGCCTCCTGGCGATCTACGGATCGGTCATGGTCTCCGGCCTCTTCGGTGTGCTGATCGCACCTTTCGTGAGCAGATTGCTGCCGCTCTTCCCGCCGGTGGTCACCGGCACGATCATCACCGTGATCGGCATCTCGTTGATGCGCGTCGGCGTCAACTGGGCGGCCGGCGGCATCGGCAACCCCAACTTCGGCTCGCCGCTCTACCTCGGCATGGCGCTCTTCGTGCTCGTGGTGATCCTGGCGGTGACCAAATGGGGCCGCGGCTTCGTCGCCAACATCGCCGTGCTGATCGGCATCGTCGTCGGCTGCACCCTGGCGGCGCTTCTCGGCCAGATGCAATTCGCCAAGGTGGCGGCGGCGCCGTGGTTCGGCATCATCACGCCCTTCCAGTTCGGCATGCCCGTCTTCGACATCGGCGCCATCATCACCATGTGCCTGGTGATGATCGTGGTGATGATCGAATCGACCGGCATGTTCCTGGCCCTCGGCGACATGACCGGCACGAAGGTCGATCCCGCCCGTCTGACCAAGGGCTTGCGCGCCGACGGTCTCGGTACCTTCATCGGCGGCGTCTTCAACACCTTCCCCTACACCTCGTTCTCGCAGAACGTCGGCCTCGTCGGCGTCACCGGCGTGCGCTCCCGTTGGGTGGCGGTGGCCGGCGGCTTCATCATGCTGGCCCTCGGCCTGATGCCGAAACTGTCGGCACTGGTCGAGGCGGTACCGCAGTTCGTGCTCGGCGGCGCCGGCCTGTGCATGTTCGGCATGGTGGCGGCGACCGGTATCCGCATCCTCGCCGACGTCGACTTCAAGGTTCAGCGCAACAACCTGCTGATCGTCGCCATCTCGATCGGCTTCGGCATGATCCCGCTGGTGGCGCCGAAGTTCTTCGAACACATGCCCAAGGCGATCTCGCCGCTGCTCGAGTCCGGCATCCTGCTCGCCTCGATCGTCGCGGTGATCCTCAACGCCTTCTTCAACGGCCTGAAGGGAGAGGCCGAGGCGCTCGCCCAGGCCACCGCCGCCGGCGAAGCCGCCGAGCACGTCTGATCGGTCGAATCGCTCGACGAGAACCCGCCCGCGCACCCCGCGGGCGGGTTCTTCTTCGTCCGGCTTCGCCTTCTCGCCGCGGCGGTGTTATAGGGATCGCCGAACGCAGGAGAGACCCGCGACGCCGTGGCGGCGGCCGGAGCGGCAGGACCAGGGGACCGACGCACGATGGCGCGGAAATATTTCGGAACCGACGGCATTCGCGGACGCGCCAACAAGTGGCCGATCACCCCCGACATCGCCATGAAGGTGGCGATGAGCGTCGGCCTCGCCTTCCGCCAGGGCGGTCACCGTCACCGCGTCGTCATCGGCAAGGACACCCGCCTCTCCGGCTACATGATCGAGATGGCGATGGTCGCCGGCTTCACCGCCGTCGGCGTCGACGTGTTCATGACCGGCCCGATCCCGACCCCCGCCGTGGCGATGCTGACGCGCTCCCTGCGCTGCGACTTCGGCGTCATGATCTCCGCCTCGCACAACGCCTATCAGGACAACGGCATCAAGATCTTCGGACCGGACGGCTACAAGCTCTCCGACGAGATCGAGCTCGAGATCGAGCGCCTGATCGACGAGGACCTCACCAAGCGCCTCGCCGAAAGCGCCGACCTCGGCCGCGCCAAGCGCATCGACGGCGTCGACGACCGCTACATCGAATTCGCCAAGCGCACCCTGCCGAAGAACATGTCGCTCTCCGGCCTGCGCGTCGTCGTCGACTGCGGCAACGGCGCCGCCTATCGCGTCGCCCCCCAGGCCCTGTGGGAACTGGGCGCCGAGGTGATCCGCATCGGCACCGACCCGGACGGCTACAACATCAATCGCGACTGCGGCTCGACCGCACCGGCGGTGTTGCAGAAGAAGGTCCACGAGGTGCGCGCCGACATCGGCAGCACCTTCGACGGCGACGCCCACCGCGTCCTCATCCTCGGCGAACGGGGCAACATCGTCGACGGCGACCAACTGATGGCCGTGGGGGCCGAGAGCTACGCCGAAGACGGTCTGTTGTCGCGCCCCGGCGTCGTCGCCACCGTCATGTCCAACCTCGGCCTCGAGCGTCGCCTCGCCGGGCTCGGCATCGACCTCGTCCGCACCAAGGTCGGCGACCGCTACGTCGTCGAGGAGATGCGCTCCGGCGGCTACAACGTCGGTGGCGAGCAGTCCGGCCACATCGTCCTGTCGGACCATTCCACCACCGGCGACGGCCTCGTCGCCGCCCTGCAGCTCCTCTCGGTGGTCAAGCGCTCCGAAAAGCCGGTCTCCGAGATCTGCCACCGCTTCGAACCGGTGCCGCAGATCCTGGAGAACGTCCGCATCCGCGGCGGTCGGCCACTCGACGACGAGACCGTCAAGGCGGCGACCCGCCCCGGTAAACCCCGCCTCGCCGGCTCCGGCCGATTGGTGATCCGCGCCTCCGGCACCGAACCGCTGATCCGCGTCATGGGCGAAGCCGACGACGCCGATCTGCTGCGCGACGTGGTCGCCGAGATCGTCGGCGCCCTCGGTCGCGTCGCCGCCTGAGCGACCCACTCTCCCACTCGGTCCCCGCCCCGGCGTCCCGCGATGCCGGACGTGGTCGCGCGTCCCCGGGTCGCCCGACCGGGCGGCCCGTCGTCCGAGTAAGAATTCGTTGAGCATGATTTTCTTGGTTAAAGAATACGGTTAAGCGACGCTTAATGTTTCCCTGCGATGGTCTCCTCGTTCCGGTCGACATCTTCGGTCGATCGACGTGTTTCGAGTGGGAACATCGCCATGCGCCACGTTCGTTCTCTTCTTCTCGCCTGTCTCGCCGTCACCGCGCCGGGCGTCGCGTTCGCCGCCGACATGCCCTGGGGCCGGGGCCCGGGGGTCGTCTCCGAGCGCGGCCCGCAGGAGGAGGAGATCGGCACCGGTTGGTACCTGCGCGGCGACATCGGCTTCTCCCGGGCGACCGCGCCGTCGATGACCATGGGCGCCACGTCCTTCTCCGACGTCGGCCGTGACGGCTCCTTCGTCTACGGCGGCGGCTTCGGCTACAAATTCAACGAGTGGTTCAGGACCGACCTGACCATCGATCAGATCTCCTCCTACGGCCTGAAGCATCGCATCGGCTCGGTCGGCTGCTTCGGCGTCGACACCTGCACCGTCGATCGTAAATTCGACGGCACCGTCATGCCGGTGCTGGCCAACGCCTATCTCGATCTCGGCAACTGGTGGGGCTTCTCGCCCTACGTCGGCGGCGGCGTCGGCGTGGCGCGAATGCCCACCGGCGGGGCCTTCCCCTCCCCCGACACCACCACCGCCGCGACCGTCACCACGGTGGCGACCACCGACGTCAAATGGTCCCCGGCCTTCGCCGCGATGGGCGGCCTGACCGTCGATCTCGGCTCCGGCCTGCAGCTCGACGCCGGGTACCGCTACCTCTGGCTCTCGGAAGGCGCGACCGGAACCATGGCCCAGACCGGGGCCGGTGGTGTCGTGCCGGGCACCGTCGAACTCAAGAACGCCGGCTTCCATCAGGCGCGGGTCGGCCTGCGCTACTTCGTCTACTGAGCCATCGAAGTATCGAACCGGACACGTTTCGGACATCTCGAAGGAAAGGACCCGCCTCGTCTCGCTCGCCTCGTGAAATCGGCATGGTTAGCGCGACGTTTCGAAGTCCTCGGGAGCTTTACCGGAAATTAACCACGATCGTGCTCAGATCGGCACGAGCAATTCGAGCAAACGGGGATCGCTTCCGCGATCCGGCGACAGCAGACGGGATTGAACCCATGACCAGGATCTCGATTCACCTGATGGCCGTTCTGGCCGTCCTCGGCCTCCCGGCGGTCGCCCAAGCGGCCGACATGGGCGGTCCCTTCCGGGCTCCGTCCGTGGTGCAGCCGATCGCCGAAGTCGGATCCTCCGGCGGCTGGTATCTGCGCGGCGACGTCGGCATCGGCATCAACACCGTGCCGAAGTTCTCGTCGACCGGCTCGGCGGGCATCGACGCCAACCCGGGCGCTTCGTGGCTCGCCCGCGACATGAACGACACGCCCTTCATCGGCGTCGGTGTCGGCTACCAGTTCACCGACTACCTGCGCGGCGACATCACCGCCGAGTATCGGGCGACCACCCGCTTCCGCGCCAATGCCGCCTATCCGCGCGGTGCCGGCGACATCGCCTATCCCTACTACGACGGTGACCTCTCCTCGACCGTCATCCTGGCCAACGGTTATGTCGATCTCGGCAACTACAACGGCCTGACGCCCTACGTCGGCGCCGGTGTCGGTATGGCCTACAACAAGATGGGCAACACCTATCAGCACACCTCGTTCCCCGCCTTCGGCACCTACGCCGACGGTGTGCTCGGTTCGTCGAGCAAGTGGAACGTCGCCTGGGCGCTGCACACCGGTGTCAGCTGGGACGTCAACCCGCGTCTCAAGCTCGAGATGGGCTATTCCTACAAGAACCTCGGTCAGGTCGGATCGCGCGAGCTTCGTTGCAACGAAGCCGGTGGCGTCGTGACGAACTGCAACGAGTGGCTCAAGCTCAAGAACCTCGCCACCAACGACCTGCGCATCGGCATGCGCTGGCTCCTGAACCCGGTCGAACCGAAGCAGGTCGCCTATTCGGCTCCGGTGATCGCCAAGTACTGAGGTCCGCCTCGTTCGGACGTCGAGGGCGCGGAACCACGGGTTCCGCGCCCTTCGTCTTTTGCGACGCCCGTCGAGCTGAATGGCCGGGCCGTGCTACAAAAGACTGAGCGCTCCCGCCACTTCGTCATTGATTCCCGCACGCGCCATCGCTACGAGCGTCGGCGGGACACCCCTCCCCACCGAGGGGCGCCCATCTGAAAGGATGGTACACATATGACGACGTCTGCTCGCCCGGCCGTGAAGCCGGCCTGCCCGAACTTCTCCTCCGGCCCCTGCGCCAAGCGCCCCGGTTGGACCGTCGAAGCCCTGAAGGGCGCCCTCACCGGCCGTTCGCATCGCGCCAAGCCGGGCAAGGCCAAGCTCCAGCTCGCCATCGACCTGACCCGCGAAGTGCTCGGCGTCCCCGCCGACCACAAGATCGGCATCGTCCCCGCCTCCGACACCGGCGCCGTCGAGATGGCGCTGTGGTCGATGGCCGGCGCCCGCGGCCTCGACATGCTCGCCTGGGAATCCTTCGGCGAAGGCTGGGTGACCGACGTCCAGAAGCAGCTGAAGCTCGAAGACGTGCGCGTCTTCAAGGCGCCCTACGGCGAGCTGCCCGACCTCTCGACCGTCGACACCAGGACCCGCGACGTCGTCTTCACCTGGAACGGCACCACCTCGGGCGTCCGCGTCCCGAACGCCGACTGGATCGCCGCCGACCGTGAAGGCATCACCTTCTGCGACGCCACCTCGGCCGCCTTCGCCATGGACCTCGACTGGTCGAAGCTCGACGTCGTCACCTTCTCCTGGCAGAAGGTGCTCGGCGGCGAAGCGGCGCACGGCATGCTGATCCTCTCCCCGCGCGCGGTGGAACGGCTCGAGAGCTACAAGCCGGCGTGGCCGCTGCCCAAGATCTTCCGCATGACCAAGGGCGGCAAGCTGATCGACGGCATCTTCGTCGGCGAGACCATCAACACCCCGTCGATGATCGCCGTCGAAGACTACGTCGACGCGCTCCAGTGGGCGAAGTCGGTCGGCTCCCTGAAGGGCCTGATCGCCCGCGCCGACGCCAACACCAAGGCGATCGCCGATTGGGTGGCGGCGTCGAAGACCTTCGCCTTCCTGCCGAAGGTCGAGGCGACCCGCTCCAACACCTCGGTGTGCCTGTCGATCGTCGACGCCGACGTCGTCGCCAAGGGTCCGGAAGCGGTCGGCAAGGTCGCCAAGGCGATCGTCTCGCTCCTCGACAAGGAGGGCGTCGCCTACGACATCGGCGCCTATCGCGACGCCCCGGCCGGCCTGCGCATCTGGTGCGGCGCCACCGTCGAGACGTCCGACGTCGAGGCCCTGACGAAGTGGCTCGACTGGGGCCTCGCCGAAGCCAAGGCCCCGGCCTGATCACCGAAGACCCGTTCCTTCGCCCTTCGAGGCCGGGCTCGCGCCGAGCACCTCGGGGTGAAGGAACCGCTTCTCCCACACGACGGGTGAGGATCACCGCCCGTCGCCTCATCGATCCAGACGCCGCCCGGGGTTCCGCGCCCGACCGCCCTTCATGGTGAGGTGCGAGCGAAGCGAGCCTCGAACCGCGAAGGGCGGCACGGACGCTCTCAATCCGAGGACCTCACCCATGGCTCCGCGCGTTCTGATTTCCGACTCGATGTCCCCCGCCGCCGTTCAGATCTTCAAGGATCGCGGCGTCGAGGTCGACTACCTGCCCTCGCTCGGCAAGGACAAGGAGAAGCTCGCCGAGGTGATCGGCGACTACGACGGTCTCGCCATCCGCTCGGCGACCAAGGTCACCGCCAAGCTGCTGGAGAAGGCGACCCGCCTCAAGGTCATCGGTCGCGCCGGCATCGGCGTCGACAACGTCGACATCCCGGCCGCCTCCGCCAAGGGCGTCATCGTCGAGAACACCCCCTTCGGCAACTCGATCACCACCGCCGAGCACGCCATCGCCCTGATGTTCGCGGTCGCCCGCGAGATCCCCGCCGCCGACGCCTCCACCCAGGCCGGCAAGTGGGAGAAGAACCGCTTCATGGGCGTCGAGATCACCGGCAAGACCCTCGGCATCATCGGCTGCGGCAACATCGGCGCCATCGTCGCCGAGCGCGGCATCGGCCTGAAGATGCGCGTCGTCGCCTTCGATCCGTTCCTCTCGCCCGAGCGCGCCGCCACCCTCGGCGTCGAGAAGGTCGAGCTCGACGATCTCCTCAAGCGCGCCGACTTCATCACCCTCCACACGCCCTTGACCGAGAAGACCCGCAACGTCCTCTCCGCCGAGAACCTCGCCAAGTGCAAGAAGGGCGTGCGCATCATCAACTGCGCCCGCGGCGGCCTCGTCGACGAAGTGGCGCTGCGCGCCGCCCTCGATTCGGGCCACGTCGCCGGCGCCGGCTTCGACGTCTTCGTCGAGGAGCCGGCCACCACCAACCCGCTCTTCGGCCACCCCAACGTCGTCTGCACGCCGCACCTCGGCGCCTCGACCAACGAGGCCCAGGAGAACGTCGCCCTGCAGGTCGCCGAGCAGCTCTCCGACTACCTCCTCACCGGCGCCGTCACCAACGCGCTCAACATGCCGGCGGTGTCGGCGGAAGAGGCGCCGAAGCTGACGCCCTTCGTCCGTCTCGCCGAACTGCTCGGCTCCTTCGCCGGCCAGCTCACCGAGACCGGCCTCGTCGGCGCCCGCATCGAGTACGAGGGCGACGTCGCCGAGATGAACACCCGGGCGCTGGGCGCGGCGGCGCTCGCCGGCCTGCTCAAGCCGCAGCTCGACGCCGTCAACATGGTCTCGGCCCCGGTCATGGCCAAGGAGCGCGGCATCGCGGTCGAGGACGTGCGGCGCGAATCGGCCGGCACCTACGACAGCCTGATCCGTCTGACGGTGAAGACCGAACGCCAGGAGCGCTCGGTCGCCGGCACCGTCTTCGCCGACGGCAAGCCCCGCATCGTCGAGATCAAGGGCATCCAGATGGACGCCGAGTTCCAGCCCTCGATGCTCTACATCACCAACAAGGACAAGCCGGGCTTCATCGGCCGTCTCGGCACCCTGCTCGGCGAGGCGGGCGCCAACATCGCCACCTTCGCGCTCGGCCGTCAGGCGGCCGGCGAGGACGCGATCTGCCTGATCGCCATCGACGGCCCGGTGTCGGACGAGCTGCTGACCCGGGTCGGCGCGCTCGAGGGCGTCGTCCACGCCCAGCGTCTGGCCTTCTGATCGGCGCGGGGCAGCGTCGGACATTCGCGGCGGCGAGGGCGACCTCGCCGCCGTTTTCGTTTTCACCCCACGACGCCCCGCTTCCGAGCAGGCTGGCGGAACACGGCCACGGCCTCCCCCTTCCCCCCTCGCGGGGGAAGGTGCCCCGTAGGGGCGGATGAGGGGGCGCCGCGAAGCGGCATCGGGGCCGAACCCCGACCGCCGGGGGCGATGGAGGGACCCAGCCCCTCATCCGGCCTTCGGCCACCTTCTCCCGCGAGGGGAGAAGGAAGCGGGCGCACAGCGCCGGGACCGTTCCTCACCCCTCCAGCTCTTCCTTGAGCATCTCCAGCGCCAACCACTCGTCCTCGGCCGCCGACAGCGCCTGCGTCTTCTCGTCGACGGCCTTGGAGACCCGGTCGAAGCGCTTGGGGTCGCGCGCGTAGAGATCCGGGTCGGCGAGGAGGGCATGGAGCTCGCCGAGCTCCTTCTGCAACGCCTCGATCTTCCCCGGCAGGGTCTCGAGCGCATGCTTCTCCTTGAAGGAGAGCCGGCGCTTCTTCGCCTCGTCGCGCGCCGGCGCGGTCGTCGACTTCTCCGCCTTCGGCGCGGCCTCCGGCTTGTCGACCTTGCGGGCGGCGACGCCGGCGCCGCGCTGGGCGATCATGTCCGAATAGCCACCGGCATATTCGACCCAGCGACCGCTGCCCTCCGACATGATGACCGACGAACAC
>CALMYM010000130.1 GCA_937873675.1 uncultured Alphaproteobacteria bacterium
TCCTCGGCCTGGGTGCTCGGCGCGGCGGAGGCGGATCTTGGACGGATGCTTCTCGCCGGCATGGCGGAAGCGGTGGCCGAGACCGGGGCGGTGGCGCGTGCCGATCTCGACGACTGGGCCGCGTACCGCGCCGCGGCCTGCGGCGAGGCGGGCGCGCGGATCGTCTCCGGCCACGCCGATCTCCTGGCCCATCCGCCGATCAGGGCAGCATCCGCTTCATCACGCCGTCCTTGAAGACGAAGCGGTGGAGCAACGCCGCTCCGAAATGGGCGGCGACGAGGGCCGCGAGCCCGAACGCGGCCCAGCCGTGCGCACCCAACAGCACCTTCGCGGTGGCCTCGTTCTTGGCGAGAATCTCCGGCAACGAGAAACCGCCGAGGATCTCGCGGGCGCCGTAGGCGGAGACCCCGAGCCATCCTAGGATCGGCACGGCGAGGAGCGCCAGATAGAGCAGCCCGTGCACCGCCTCCGCCGCGATCACCTGGATCCGCGCGAGGGAGGGTTCCGGCGGCGGCGTGCCACGGGTCAGACGAACGACGATGCGCAGCACCACCAGCACGAGGACGATCGCCCCGAAGGTCTTGTGAGCGGTGTAGAGCCGGCCGGTGAGGTCGTCGAAGTCGGTCGCGGCGCCACGGCGGACCATGTAGACGCCGACCGGAACGAGGGTGAACACCAGCGCCGCGGTGATCCAGTGCACGAGCTTCTGGAGACCAGAATAGGCAGCGGGACGCTCCGTCATGGGCTTCTCCTCTCTTCACCGGCCGACATGTCGCAATCGAACAGCACGTCACCGTCACCGAGCGGGATGACGTCGGTGGGCGGACGTCGGGCATCGCGGATCTGGTCGATGGGGGTGAGATCGAGACCGTTGCGGCCCGATCCGAGGATGACCGGCGAGACCATCAGGTGCAGGCGATCGACCAGACCGGAGTCGATCGCTCGCGACACGATGCAGGCGCCGCCTTCGATGAGCACGCTGCCGAAGCCGAAACCGGAGAGCGTCTCGACCACCTGCCGCATGTCGAACCGGCCCTCCGGGGCCGGCAGGGGGACGATCTCGACGCCGCTCGGCAGGTCGGGTCCACTTCGATCGGCGCCGCGAAAGACGATGCGCCGGGCACCGTCGCCGCCGTCGAGGCAGCGCGCCGAGGCGGGCAGGGCGCCACGGGCGTCGAGCACCACGCGGGCGGGGCTCGATCCGGCGCAGCGTCGGACGTTGAGGCGGGGGTCGTCGGCGAGAACGGTGCCGATGCCGACGAGGACGGCGTCGACGCGGGCGCGCAGAGCATGGAGATGGTCGAGCGAGGGTGATCCGCCGAGCCCGCGGGAGTCGCCGTTGTGAGTGGCGATGCGCCCGTCCAGCGACACCCCGAGCTGGGCGACGACATAGGGGCGGCCGTCGTGACGCGACCCGATCCTGTCCAGAGCGACTTCACCGGGGCGGAGCACTGGAAAGAACCTCGGAAGCCGTGTGACCTCCCGGTACGATAGGCGAAAATGCGTAAGAAGCAATTCGTCGTGGTGGTCGACGATCGAGTCCCATGTGCACGCGAGGATCTTCGAGGTCGAACCACGATCGCGAAGTCGACACCGGATGCGGACCGGTGACGCCCCCTCGTCGGGGGCGTGCCGGTCGCTCCGGTTCGTCGTGTCCGTCTCAATCCTCCGGCAGGCCGGCGCTCTCGGCCTTGGCTTCCACCGAGCGCAACCGCTTCATGCGGCGCGCCAGGAACCACGGCGCGACCGCGACCGTGAGGGCCATCACCCACAACACCTGCGAGATGGTCGAGGACCACAGGATCGAGAGTTCGCCGCCCGAGATCGCCAAGGCGTTGCGGAGATTGACCTCCATCACCTTGCCCAGCACGAAGCCGAGGATGATCGGCGCCATCTCGAAGTCGAGCTTGCGCAGCATCCAGCCGACGACGCCGATCCCCAGCATGATCAGGACGGAGAGGATGCTGGAGTGGGTCGAATAGACGCCGACCACCGACAGAACCAGGATCGAGGGCACCAGGATCCAGTTCGGCAGGGTGAGGACGCGGGCGAAGATCTTCACCATCGGCAGATTGAGGGCGAGCAGGATCAGGTTGCCGATGAACATCGAGGCGACCAGACCGCCGACGATCTCGGGCCGCTCGGTGAGGAGCTGGGGGCCGGGCTGGATGTTGTAGAGCATCAGCGCGCCGAGCATCACCGCCGTCGTCCCGGAGCCGGGAACGCCGAGGGTCAGCATCGGCACGAAGGCGCCCGCCGCCGTCGCGTTGTTGGCGGCTTCCGGCGCGGCCAGACCGCGGACGTCGCCCTTGCCGAAGGTGCCGTCACGATCGTTGAGCCGCTTTTCCGTCATGTAGGAGATGGCCGAGGCGACGGACGCGCCGGTGCCCGGCAGCACACCGACGACGAAGCCGATGATCGAGGACCGCGCCGCCGTCCACGCACAGCGGCGGATGTCGTCGAGACGGGCGAGCGAGCGGCCGACCACCTTGAGGATCTCGCCGCCTCTGCTCTGATGCTCGAGGATGTTGATCGCCTCGGAGATCGAGAACAGGCCGATGACCAGGACGACGAACTCGATGCCGTCGCCGAGTTCCGGCTCGTCGAAGGTGTAGCGATAGGCCCCCGACGTCGGGTCGAGACCGACGGTCGCCAGCATCAGGCCGAGGGTACAGCCGATCAGCGTCTTGACCGGATCGGAGCCGACCATCGATCCGAGGGTGGCGAAGGCGAAGACCATCAGCACGAAATATTCGGCCGGGCCGAAGCCGATGGCGAGGGCGGCGAGCGCCGGGGCGAAAAGGGCGAGGCCGATGGTGCCGACCGTGCCGCCGAAGAAGGAGGCGAGGCCGGAGATCGCCAGCGCCTCGCCGGCGCGCCCCTGCTTGGCCAGCGGATGGCCGTCGAGCGCCGTCATCACCGCGCCGGCGTCGCCCGGCACGTTGAGCAGGATCGACGAGATGCGCCCGCCGTACTCGGCACCGCAATAGATACCGGCGAGCAGGATCATCGTGCTCTCCGGCGGCAGGCCCATCGTGTAGGCGATGGGCAGCAGCAGGGCGATGCCGTTGATCGGACCGATCGCCGGCAACGCGCCGATCAGCGTGCCGAGGAAGGCACCGACGAAGCCGATCAGCAGGTTCATCGGCGTGAGCGCGACCGCGAAGCCGTGCCACAGATAGTCGAGGTTCATGGGTCGAACTCCGTGAGGCGCGGGCGCGTCAGCGCTTGACGAGCATGCCGTAGAGATCGCCGGAGGGCAGTTGCACCTCGAGCAGAACGGCGAAGAGCAGATACCAGCCGACGGCATGGACGACGCCGGCGGCGAGCGCCCGCGTCCACGAGGCGCCGAAGACGCGACCGGAGCCTGCGGTCATGACGAAGATCGCGACGAGGAAGCCCGCCGGTCCGAGGAGCAGCGCGCAGGCGGCGACCAGCGCGGGCGGGGCGCTCCCCCCGACCGCGGTGGGGCCGCGCGGCCAGGCCTCGTGGCGGCGGGGACGGAGGAAGTTGAGGACCGCTACCCCCGCCAGCACGACCGCCAACGCCACCGGGAAGACCCGTGGCCCCAACGGGTCGGACGAGAAGGCGTATTCGATCCGGCTTCCCATCCATCCGAAGACGAGGGCGAAGACGAAGAGCGCGGCCGCGCCGATCCGGCCGTGGCGCAAGGTGGCGCCGTGGTCGCCGTGCATGGATCACCCGTGAAATCGCAGGAGAAGACGAGCCGACGCGGGCGAAGCGAGGTCCGCCCGCGTCGTGTCGATCACAGTCCGGCTTCGGCGGCGAGCGCCTTGAAGCGGGCGACGTCGGCCTTCACCCGCTCGTCGAACGCCTTGCCGATCACGGTGAAGGGGAAGAGGCCGCGGGACTCGCGCTCCTTGGCGAACTCCGGGGTCGCCGCGAGCTTCTCGAAGGTGCCGGTCCACCAGGCGTAGTCGGCGTCCGACACGTTCGGGCCGACGTAGAAGCCGCGCCACACGGTCCAGTCGACGTCGATGCCCTGTTCCTTGGCGGTCGGCACGTCCTTCAGAGCGCCGGGCAGCCGCTCCTTGGACATCACGGCGAGGATGCGGATCTTGCCGGCGGTGTGGTGCGCGACCATTTCGGCGGCGTCGCCGGAGGCGACCTTGATGTGGCCGCCCTCGAGCGCGGTGATCACCGCACCGCCGCCCTCGAGCGCCACGTAGCGCATCGACTTCGGCGCCTGACCGGCCGCCTTGGCCATCAGTGCCGCCTTCATCCAGTCCTGGCTGCCGACCGCGCCGCCACCGCCGATCGGGAACTCGTTCGGCGTCTTGGCATAGGCGTCGACCAGATCCTTCAGCGACTTGATCGGGGAATTGGCGGCCACCACCAGCACGCCGTAGTCGGCGCCGAGACCGGCGAGCCAGCGCACCGCCGAGGCGTCGTACTTGCCGAACTTGCCCTGGGCGATGAGGAGCGCCGAACCGGAGGAGGCGGCGGTGATCAGCGTGGCGTCGTCCGCCCGCTTGGAGATCACGTGGTTGTAGGCGACCGCGCCGACGCCGCCTTCCATGTAGGTGACGGCCATCGGCTTGTCGATCGCCTTGGTCGCCAGCAGCGAATTGGCCGCCAGACGGCAGGTCAGATCGAAACCGCCGCCCGGCTTGGCGCCGGCGATGCACTCGGTCTTCTCCGGCGCCGCGGCGGCCGCGGTGGCGCCGAGAAGGACCATGGCGCAGGCCAGCATTCTGGTGTTCCTGAAGAAGGTCGGCATGGAGTTCTTTCCTCTCTGGTCGTTTCCCCGGTCACACCGATCCGGCCGCGCGACGACGACGTCGCGACGGCTCGTCATCATCGGTGCGATGACTTGTCCGTTTGGAATTTCTGTCCGGATCGTCCGGACATTCCTCCGAATTTGATCTTCCCGGATTCTTTGTGGACGGGTTCGATGCCGATTGTTAGCTTCGCGACCTGTCACCAACCTGTCACGGCCCGCGCGCCGCCGAGAGCAGCCATGCGGATCTTCCTGATCGAGGACACGCGCGACGTGGCCGAGGCGATCGTCGATCGCTTCGAGGCCACCGGCCATGCCGTCGATTGGGAGGCGGACGGTGCCGCGGCGAGCGAGATCCTCGACTACACCCCCTACGACCTCGTCATTCTCGACGTGAACCTGCCGGGGATGAGCGGCTTCGCCATCCTCCAGCGTCTGCGGGCGGCGGGCAACGCCGTTCCGGTCCTGGTCCTCACCGCCCGGTCGGAAGTCGACGATCGGGTCGGCGCGCTCGATCTCGGTGCCGACGACTATCTGGTCAAACCCTTCGACTTCCGCGAGCTCGAGGCGCGGGCCCGCGCCCTGCTGCGTCGACGGGCCGGCGAAGCGTCGAACGAGATCCGGGTCGGCGACATCGTCGTCGACCGCTCCTTGCGCAGCGTCCGCATCGGTTCGCGCGAGGTCGCCCTCAAACGCCGAGAACTGACGCTGCTCGAGATCCTCGCCTCGCGGCCGGGCAAGGTCTTCACCAAGGAGGAACTGCTCGATCAGCTCTTCGGTTTCGACGAAGCGCCCGGCGCCAACGCGGTCGAACTCTACGTGGCGCGGCTGCGGCGCAAACTCGAGGGGGCGCGCGCCGAGGTGGTGACCCTGCGCGGCCTCGGGTATCGACTGGTCGCTCATGAGCCGGCGTGAACCTTCGCTCTTCCTCCGCCTCGTTCTGGCGATCGGCGCGGTGCTCACCGCGGTCGCGGTGACGCTGGTCGCGGCGGCCTGGGTCTGGGGGCGCACCGCCGCCGACGAAGCCTACGACCGCCTGCTCATCGGCGCCGCCCTGCAGATCGCGGAAGCCGTCGCGGTGGAGGACGATCGTCTGGTGGTCGATCTGCCGCTGTCCGCCTTCGAGATGCTGGCGCTCGCCGATCGCGACCGCGTCTTCTACCGAGTGATCGGCGTCGACGGAAAGACGATCACCGGCGCCGACGATCTCGAGGTGCGGCGCGATCCCGACCGGCAGCGGCGGGAGCCCTTCGTCTCCGCCGGCCGCCATCTCGGCGAACCTGTGCGGGTCGCCGTCGTCTCCCGCGCCGTTTCCGATCCGACGGTCTCCGGCCGCGTCCAGGTTCTCGTGGCCCAGACGGAGACCGCGAGGGCGTCATTGGCGAGAAGTCTGGCGTTGCAGGTGATCGGGCTCGTGGTCGGGCTCGGCGTGGTCGGGCTGGTCGGGGCGATCTTCGCCGTCCGCATCGCGCTCGCGCCGCTGCAACGGGTGGCGCAGGCCCTCGACGACCGCGACCCCAACGACCTCACCGCCTTCGACATCGCCATGCCGAAGGAACTGCGGCCCTTCGCCGGCGCCATCAATCACTTCATGGAACGGCTGGCCGAACGCATGACGCTGCTCCAACGCTTCATCGCCGACGCCGCCCATCAGATCCGCACGCCTCTGACGGCGCTGACGGCGCAGATCGATCTCCTGTCACGGGGCGACATCGCGGGGCGGGATCGCGACCGGGTCGAGCGTATTCGCGATCGCGCCGATCAGCTCGGCCGCCTCACCAACCAGATCCTCAGCCACGCCATGGTGATCCACCGCACCGACACGGTCGACTTCGTCGACGTCGACGTGGTCGCGATCGCCCGGCGAGCCCTGCGCGACGCGGTTCCCGCCTCTCTCGATCGCGATGTCGTCGTGGCGCTCGAAGCACCGGAGCACGAGGTGATCGTCACCGGCGAACCGGTCAGCCTGCGCGAGGCGCTGACCAACGTCATCGGCAATGCCATCCGTCACGGCGCGCCCGGTCGCCTCACGGTCCGCGTCGTCGAACCGGACCCGGCCCGGGTGACGATCGAGGTCGAGGACGACGGTCCCGGCATTCCGTCGAGCGTCTGGGAGCGGGTGACCACCCGCTTCGGCGCACCCTCGTCCGGGCTCGAGGGAACCGGTCTCGGCTTCGCCATCGCCGCCGAGGTCTGCCGCGCCCACGGCGGCGATCTCGGCTTCCGCGAGGCGGGCACGAGCGGCTTCACCGTGATCCTCGGACTGGCGCGCGCCGGCGGCGCGAAGGAGGCCATGGCATGACGTGGCGCTCGATCCTCGTGGCGGCCGCGGTCGTCCTGTCGACCGTCGCCGCCGTCGCCGCGGAACGGGAGGTGTTTCCCGCACCGGCCGGCGAACGCGGCCGGATCGTGGTGCGCGGCGCGACCGATCTCTCGGCGATCCGGCCGTTGATCCGCGATTTCCAGACGCTGCACCCCGACGTGACGGTCGACTACCACGACTACGTCACCAACGATCTGTTCGAGGAGGCCGCCGCCGCCTGCCGGGCCGACCGGCCTCTCGCCGATCTGCTGCTTTCCTCCGCCGTCGACCATCTCGTCGAACTGGCCAATCGCGGTTGCGCCGCGCCTCACGGCAGCGACCATGCCGCCGCTCTGCCCGCCTGGGCGAAATGGCGCGACGAGGTCTTCGGCTTCACCCTCGAACCGGCGGTGATCGTCTACA
>CALMYM010000131.1 GCA_937873675.1 uncultured Alphaproteobacteria bacterium
CGGCGCCGCGCTGGGCGAGCATGTCCGAATAGCCGCCGGCATATTCGACCCAGCGACCGCTGCCCTCCGACATGATGACCGACGAACACACCCGATCGAGGAAGTCGCGGTCGTGCGAGACGACCAGCACGGTGCCGGGATAATCGCCGAGCATCTCCTCGAGCAGGTCGAGCGTCTCGAGATCGAGATCGTTGGTCGGCTCGTCGAGCACCATCAGGTTCGACGGCTTGGCCAGCGCCCGCGCCAGCATCAGCCGCCCCCGCTCGCCGCCCGACAGCACGCCGACCGGCGTGTTCACCTGTTCCGGCGGGAACAGGAAGTCCTTCATGTAGGAGACGACGTGGCGCATCTCGGTGCCGACGCGGACGTGGTCGCCGCTGCCGCCCGTCAGCGTCTCCTTGAGGGAGGCGTTCGGATCGAGTGCCTCGCGCTTCTGATCGAGCGTCACCATCTCGACGCCGAAGCCGACCTTCACCGAGCCGGTGTCGGGCGCGAGTGTCCCGGTGAGGAGGCCGAGCAGGGTCGACTTGCCGGCGCCGTTCGCCCCGACGACGCCGATGCGGTCGCCGCGCGCCACGCGCAGCGAGAAGTCGACGACGATCGGCCGATCCCAGGCCTTGGCGACGCCCTTCGCCTCGATCACCAGCTTGCCGGACTGTTCCGCCTCGGCGATGCCCATTTTCACTTCGCCCTGGACGCGGCGCTCGGTCTTGCGGCGCTCGCGCAGGGTGCCCAGCGCGGCGAGGCGGCGCTGGTTGCGCTTGCGCCGCGCCGTCACGCCGTAGCGCAGCCAGTCCATCTCCATGGCGATCTTGCGATCGAGCTTGTGGCGCTCCTTCTCCTCGAGCTCGAGCAGCTCGTCGCGCCACGCCTCGAAGGCGGAGAAGCCGCGATCCATCCGCCGGGTGCGACCGCGATCGAGCCAGATGGTGGCGCGCGACAGGTTCTCCAGGAACCGCCGGTCGTGCGAAATCAGCACCAGCGCCGATCGCATCGACTTCAATTCGGCTTCCAGCCACTCGATCGCCGGCAGGTCGAGATGGTTGGTCGGCTCGTCGAGGAGCAGCACGTCCGGCTCCGGCGCCAGCACCCGGGCGATCGCGGCGCGGCGGATCTCGCCGCCCGACAGCGTCTTCGGGTCCTCGTCACCGTGGAGGCCGAGGTCTTCCAGCAGCCGCTGCGCCCTGTGGACGTCGTCGCCGGGGCCGAGGCCCGCTTCGACATAGGCGAGTGTCGTCGCGAAACCGGAGAGATCCGGCTCCTGCGGCAGATAGCGGATGGTGACGCCCGACTGGACGACGCGCTCGCCGCCGTCGGCCTGGAGGATGTCGGCGGCGACCTTCAGGAGCGTCGACTTGCCCGAGCCGTTGCGCCCGACGAGGCAGAGCCGATCGCCCTCGTGCACCATCATTTCGGCGCCGTCGAGGAGCGGCGCGCCGCCGAAGGTGAGGGAGACGTCGCGGAGAGTGAGAAACGGTGCGGCCATGGCGCTCCGATTAGCCGATCGGCGCGGGAAAGGCCATGCCCCGCCGGCAGCCGGGACGATCACGCGCAGATCCGTGGACGGTCTCCCGTCCGTCGCAGCCCGACGCATCGCGCCCCGAGCGATCCCCCTACCTCCACGCCTCTCCGCCTCCCACCCCCGAGCCCGCGGCCTCGGCCTCCTGGCCTCCGCCTCCTGGCCCGGTCTCCTGGTCCCGACCTCCCGGCCCGGTCCACCCGGCCCGGTCCACCCGGCCCGGTCCACCCGGCCCGACCCTCCCGGCACCGCCCTCCTGGCACCGCCCTCCTGGCACCGCCCTCCTGGTCCCTCTGCCGCGTCGCATTACCGATCTTTAATGCGATGCTTCTTGCAAAAGATATATCTGCCGTTAGATAGGAAGCATCCGATATATCTCGAAGACGAGGTGTCGGTCCCGAATTCCAGAGAAAGGTGCTCTCATGCCCCATCCCGAACAGGCCCGTGCTCAGGGCTTCTCTCCCGATCATTCCGCCGGCGCCGAGGCCGAAGGCTTCCGCCACGGCCGCGGCCGTTGCTGCCACGGCGGCCCGCGCTGGCCGCTCGCCGCTGCCGCGGTCGGCGGTGCCTTCTGGCTCTTCCCGCCGCTCGGCGTCGCCTCCCTCGCCTATCTGGCGATGCGCAACGGCCGCCACGGCCACGGCGAGGGCTTCGGCGAGGGCTTCGGCCCCGACTTCGCCGGTGGCGGACGCCATCGCGGTCGCCACGGCTTCCGCGGTTTCGGCGGCTTCGGCGGCGGTCGCCGTCGCGGCTGGTCGAGCGGCAACGCCGCCTTCGACGAGGCCCGCGCCGAGACCTGGCGCCGCCTCGAAGAGGAGGCGGAGGCCTTCGACGACTTCCGCCGCCGCGAGCGCATGGCGCGTGACCGCGAGGTCTACGATCGCTTCCGCGGCGAACGCGCCGCCGCCCCCGAGGCGCCGAAGGCGCCCGACGCGAGCGGCCCGGCCGCCTGAGGCCATCGACGCGGCTCCTCTCCCGGAGCCCGGGTGCGAGTGCCGCGGCCGGATCGGCGTCGGTCGATCCGGCCGCGCGCTCCCCCCGCGACGGACGGCGGAGCGAGAGCCTCGCCTCCATCGTCCGCCCCTGAAAACACGATCGGCGCCCTCGGCCCCCACGGGTCGGGGGCGCCACGCGTGCGTTCGGTTTTCCTTCCGCTCCCGCGGCGTGCTATCGATGGTGCGGCTCGCGAGGGACGCGCCAGACGAGGACGATTCGGCGAGATGCGGTCACGTTTCTGTGGACCCGGCAGCGGTGAGGACGACGACGAGGAGGCCGGCTTCGGCGGTCCCTTCGGCGGCTTCTTCGGCCGCCATCGCGGCGGGCCCTTCGCCCGGCGCCGGGGTCGTCGCGTCTTCGATTCCGGTGCGCTGCGCCTCGTCGTCCTCGGCCTCATCGGCGAAGAGCCGCGCCACGGCTACGACATCATCAAAGACCTGAAGCAGCGCTTCCAGGGCGCCTATGCGCCGAGCCCCGGCGCCATCTATCCGATGCTGCAGCTGCTCGAGGACGCCGGCCTCGTCACCTCCGAATCGCGCGGCATCAAACGCCTCTACACCATCACCCGTGCCGGTCGCGCCTATCTCGAAGAGAGCCGCGAGGAACTCGACCGCATCCGCGCCCAGATCGACGAGGCCGCCGCCCCGATCGGCGAAGTGGCGATCGGCGAGGCGATCCGCGACTTCCGTGCCGCTCTCTACGCCCGCATGCGCCGCGGCACTCTCGACGAGGAACAGGCCCGCAAGCTGCGCGACATCCTCACCGAGGCGCGTGCCAAGATCGAGAAATTGTGAGGCCGCCACCCGGCGATTCACGGCTGGCCCGCACCGGCGGCGGCGACGACATCGGACGCTTCGTGTAGGAAGGCCTCTCCTCCCTCTCGGATGTTCCGATGTTCGCCTCGCTGTGGATCTTCTCCACCATCGTCGCCGCCGGCGCCCAGTCGCTCAGGAACGCCCTGCAGCGCGGGCTGACCGTCAGCCTCGGCACCCTCGGCGCCACCCACGTGCGCTTCCTCTTCGGCCTGCCCTTCTCGATCCTCTTCCTGATGATCGCGGTGGCGGCGACCGGCGCGTCGCCGGCGCCGAGCCTCGGCTTCTGGGGCTGGGCGACTCTCGGCGGCCTCGGTCAGATCGCCGCCACCGCCTGCATGCTGCACGCGATGCGCGACCGCTCGTTCCTGGTGACCATCGCCTATACCAAGACCGAACCGGTCCAGGTGGCGCTGTTCGGCATCGCCTTCCTGCACGAGGTGCCCGGCCCGATGGTGGTCATGGCGATCGTCGCCGCGACCATCGGCGTGATGATCATGTCCTGGCCGAAACCGGGGACGAAGGGCGGTCTCGTCGAGGGGGAGGGCGGCCGCGCCGCGATGATCCGCGCCGCCGTGCTCGGCGTCGCCGCCGGCGGCTTCTTCGGCATCGCCGCGGTGTTCTTCAAGAAGGCGATCCTCACCTCGGGCACCGAGAACTTCTTCGTCGCCTCGGCGACCGCACTCGTCGCCTCGCTCGCCATCCAGACCGCGGTGCTCACCCTGTGGCTCCTGGCGACCGACCGGCGCGTGCTCGCCGAGATCTTCCGCCAGTGGCGGCCGTCGGTTTCCGCCGGCTTCCTCGGCGCCTTCGCCTCGCAGTGCTGGTTCATCGGCTTCGCCACCGCGCCGGTGGCGGCGGTCCGCACCCTCGGTCTCGTCGAGATCTTCTTCGCCCAACTCTTGTCGCGCGGCCTGATGAAGGAGCGCCCGTCGAAGCGCGAACTCGTCGGCATCGCCCTCCTGGTCATCGGCGTCGTGCTGGTGCTGCAGGCGTGAGCCGACCCGTAGGGTGCACCGAGCCGCAGGCGAGGTGCACCGGCTCGGATACGCGGCCCACCGTTTCGGCGCTTCGCCGGGTCGCCGGTGCACCTCGCTCCGCTCGGCGCACCCTACGTCGCCTCTCTCAGAACCCGCCGCCGGTGTCCGATCCGCTGTCGCCGCCGAAGCCGCCACCGGTGGAGAAGCCGCCGCCGTCGCCACCGAAGCCACCGGACGATCCACCTCCGCCCCACGAACCGCCGTCGTTGCCGCCGCTCCACCAGCCGCCGCCACCGCCGAACGTGTCGTCGGAGCGCCGGTGCGGCGCCTGATAGCCGCCGAGGATCACCCGCCACAGTTCGGGGCTGGCGATGATGCCGCCGATGATGCCGCCGATGACGTTGCCGAGCATCGACTCGTTGTTGAAGGTGACGCCCGGCCGATCGTAGCCGGAGCGATGGAAGCGGTCGCGGGTTTCCTCGAGCTCGCCGCGCCGCCGCGCGATCTCGCGGATCGTCGCCCGCGTCTCGGCGATCTCGGCCTCGGCATGAGCGATCGCCTCGCCGTAGTCCTGGATGTGCTGGACGATCTTCTCGTCCTCCGGCGTCCGCGTCTCGTAGGCCTGGGCCCAAAGCGTCTGGATGTCGGTCGAAGCGAGGCTCTCGGCGACCCCCTCGAGGGCGCGGCCGATCTCGGGATCGTCGCCCGCGACCAGCGCGCCGTGGCTGGCGTCGAGCGCGGCGAGATCGCCCTGCACCGAGGCGATGCCGGCATTGCCGGCGTCGATCTCCGCCCGGATCCGGGCGAACTCCGCCTCCAGCGCGACGATGCCGTCGGCCTCGAGCGCTGCGCGTTCGATCGCCGTGCGCTTGGCCACCTCCTCGGCGACCGCCGCCGCCTTGCGGTCGGAATGCTCGCGCAGACGCAGCGGGATCTCGAGCAACATGGCGTAGTTCGGCCGCGATTCGATGAAGCCGCAGACCTTCGCCACCTTGCGATCGAAGAAGCGGACGAACGGCCCGGCCGCATATTTCGACGTGCCGAAGCCGTTGGCCCACAGATACATGAAGAGCTTGTCGGCCTCGTAAGGAGCGCCCTTCTCCGCCCGATCGGCCTCGGCCTGATCGGCCTTGGCGTCGGCCTTGCGGGCGATCTCCTCCGCCGCCGAGACCTTCTCGTTCGCCGAGAGCCACTCGCGCTCCGACGCCAGTCGCTCCTGGGTCCGGGCGCGCAGATCGTCCATGCGGGCGATCACGTCCTCGAGCCGACCGGCGACGCCGTGGCGTTCGGCCTGGGCCTTCTTCAAGGACTTGGTCGCATCGGCCCGGCGCTGCTGGATCTCCTCGAGTGCCGCCCGCTTCTCGGCGAGCACCTTGAGCGCCTCGCGCTCGGCCCGGTCGAGGGAGAACGACACCTTCTCGCCGGAGAAGGCGTCGAGGCGGACGCGAGCGAGCGCCCGGTAGGCCTCGGCCTGCTCGAAGCGCAACCGTTCGGCTTGGTTGGTGACGGAGGCCAGGGTCGCGTCGAGACGATTCTCGTCGTCGCGGACGGCAGCGATGGCGTTTTCGAGTTGGAGGAGCGCGTCGCGTCCGGAAATCATGATGTCACCACTTGGTGATGGCGCCGGTCTGAACCGGCATGGCCCAACGGACGGCGATCTCGCCGCGGCGCTTCTCGCCGAGGCGCGGATTCTGGATGATGCCGTCGTCCTGCTTGTCGCGGGCGACCTGATCGTAGGTCGGCTGCGGCACGCGCTGGCCCCACATCGTCACCTTGGAGGTCGACTGATCCTCCTCGCTGGTGATCGACCGCTCGAGCGCCCGCCCGTCCGGCCCGATCGCCTCGACGACCAGATAGTAGTTTCGAACACCCGGCTTGTTGTTCGGCACCCGGAAGACGCCGGAACGAACGTTCTGCCGCGACACGACCCGCACCTCGTAGGCCTCGCGCAGCGTCACCGTCAGCTTGTCGAGATCGGCGATGGCGGCCTTGGCGGCCGGCGCGTCCTTGCGCGCGATCGCCGCCTCGCCGACACCGGCGACCTCGGTGGCCTTGGCCTTGGCGTCGGCGATCTTCGCCTCGTCGAGCGCCGTCTGCTTCGCCTTGGTCAGCGCCGCCGGCAGCGTCTGGGTGATCTCGATGCGCGCCGCCTCCGCCTCGCGGGCGGAGCGGCCGAGGACGAAGTAGTTGAACGCGCCGCCGACGATCACCAGAGACAGAAGCCCGCCACCGATCACCTTCGACCAGCGACCACGATCGACCCACATGGTGGCGAGCGTCCGCGACAGGCT
Organism: uncultured Alphaproteobacteria bacterium; assembly: GCA_937873675.1. GTDB lineage: Bacteria > Pseudomonadota > Alphaproteobacteria > Rhizobiales > Ancalomicrobiaceae > CALBKH01. The sequence goes on from CALMYM010000131.1 coordinate 6,599, forward strand.
CGGCGGCGTCGGCGTGTAGACGAAGCGACTCTCCTCGAGCGCCCTCACCCCCTGCTCGACGATCGAGTCCGGCACCTCGATGCCCTGGCCCGCGTAGATCTGCTTCAGCCGCTTGACGAGTTCGGCCTTGCGGACGTCGTCGTCGAGCTCCTTCAGCGCCAGGTTCTCCTGGTGCCGCAGCGTGTCGACGACGTCCATGGCGAGCATGAGATCGTCGAGCTTCTGCGGGGCGGGAGGCGGCGTGGCGAGCGGCGGGATCGCGGTCGGCGAAGTCGTAGCGACATCGGTCATGGAGAATGCGCCTCATGCCGAAGCCCGGCGACGACGCGCCGGGACGGGCGGTTCCGGTCCCGCCCACGGGGGGGCGGGAGCGAGGAGCCGGAGACCGACGGCGATCCCCGGCTCTGCAGGTCTCAGCCCTTCGGGGCTTCGAGCGTGTTGCCCTCGACCACGAGGCGGGCGATGCGGCGCTTGCCGTCCTCGACCGCGTCGCGGATCTCGGCCGAGTTCTTGGTCGAGAGGTCACGCATCTCGGCGATGATCTCGGTCGAGCGCTCCTGGAAGTTGACGACCGAGTCGACCAGCTTCTTGACCGCATCGGCGCGGATCGTCGGGCCGTAGCCGGCGCGCACCGCCGCCTCCTGCACCTTGTCGCCGATCTCGGCCAGCGTCTCGAGGCTCTTCGACACGCCCTCTTTCATGGCGTTCAGCGTCTCGGTCGCCTCGTGCAGACCGAACATGCCGGTGAACGAGGCCTTGAGCGCCGTCAGCACCGAATCGTTGGTCGAGAAGAAGCTCACCGCCTGCTGATAGACGCGCTCCTTGGCGTTGGTCGTCTGCATCAGACGCGCCATGATGACCTCGGAGGTGT
>CALMYM010000132.1 GCA_937873675.1 uncultured Alphaproteobacteria bacterium
CGAGCCGCCCTACGTCGCGCCGCGGCGCATCGTCCGGCGTCGGTCGCGGGTGCGACGGTCGATCTCTGCCCCGAGCGCGCGTCGGCGCGACGGCAATCGGCCCCGCGGCCCGCCGTCCTTCTGATCTCCCCGAACGCGTCGTGGCCGCCACCCGTGCGGCCGCGCGATCGGGCGAGACCGCGAGGGCGGCGCCGGCCGGTTCCCGAACGCCCCTGTTCGCATCTCGTCCATCGAACTGCTCCGACCACCCGTCGATGGCGTGCGTCGAGGCGATCACCCCGGTTCTCCTGCCCCGGGCACATCGCCTCCGCCACCATCCACGGATGGGGCGCCGGAGCCGAACGACGCCTCTCTTCCCGGATGAAATGTCGCGTCCCCGTCCCGGCTTGACGGGGATCAAGGACCCCTCGTCTCGATGTGTCAGTGTCCGGCGCGGAAAGGGACGTGACTCGTCGTCGGTGACGGCGAGCCGGGAGGTCGGACGGATCTCCCCTCCCGAGCCCGGATCATCCGAAGAGCGATGGCGGGCACGGCCGGCGGTCCCGACCCGAGAACCGAGCAGATTTCGCGATCGAAACGCAACGTTTCGTCGGTATCGGCGTTCGCCGACCGCGTAGGGGTGTTCTTTGCCGTCGAACCGGGACGGTCGGGAGCCGTGAGCGGCCAGCGTCGAGGCCCGAAAGTGGCGACAGATCAGGGATCGAACAGAGCAGGAGTGCGATCATGGGATCGTTTCTGAAGACGACCGTCGCGTTGGGTGTGCTCGCGGGTCTGGGCGGCGCGGCCTGGGCCGAGAGCCTCGACGACGTGATGAAACGCCGTGGCCTCAGCCAGAAGGATCTGATGGCGGCCGCGAAGACCTATACGCCGACCGGCAAGCGCGACGAATTCATCGCCTTCTCGTCGGGTGGCCAATCCGGTCAGATCATCGTCTACGGCGTGCCGTCGATGCGCATCCTGAAGTATGTTTCGGTGTTCACGCCCGAGCCGTGGCAGGGCTTCGGCTACGACGACGAGTCGAAGAAGATCCTCGAGCAGGGTAAGATCGACGGTCGTGAGATCAACTGGGGCGACACTCACCATCCGGCGATCTCGGAGACCGACGGCAAGCTCGACGGCGAGTGGCTGTTCATCAACGACAAGGCCAATCCGCGTGTCGGCGTCGTGTCGCTGCACGACTTCGAGACCCAGCAGATCGTCGTCAACCCGATCCTGCAGTCCGAGCACGGCGGCACTTTCGTCACCCCGAACACCGAATACGTCCTCGAGGCGGCTCAGTATCCGGGCGTGCTCGGCCGCGGCTATGCGCCGCTCTCCGAGTTCAACGAGAAGTTCCGCGGCGCGATGACCTATTGGAAGTTCGACCGCAAGAAGGGCCGGATCGACGAGGCGAAGTCGTTCTCGATCGAACTGCCGCCCTACACCCAGGATCTGTCGGACGCCGGCAAGGGGCCGTCGGACGGCTGGTCGTTCACCAACTCGTTCTGCGCCGAGCGCTACGTCGGCGGCATCGAGCAGGGCAAGCCGCCGTTCGAGGCGGGCTGCTCGGCCAACGACGCCGACTATCTGCACGTCATCAACTGGCGGAAGGCGGCCGAACTGGTCGCGGCCGGCAAGGCGGGCAAGATCAACGGCCATGACGTTCTGTCGATGAAGACCGCGATCGAGGAGGGCATCCTCTTCCTGATCGCCGAGCCGAAGTCGCCGCACGGCGCCGACGTCACCCCGGACGGCAAGTACATCATCATCGGTGGCAAGCTCGACACCAACGTCACCGTCTATTCGTGGGAGAAGATCAAGGCGGCGATCGACGCCAAGAAGTTCGCCTCCAAGGATCCGTACGGGATCCCGATCCTCGACATGAAGGAAGTCGTGCACAAGCAGGTTCAGCTCGGCCTCGGCCCGCTGCACACGCAGTTCGACTCGAAGCCCTGCATCGCCTACACCTCGCTCTACGTCGACAGCCAGGTCGCGAAGTACGACTATTGCGAAGGCAAGGTGCTCGACAAGATCTCGGTGCACTACAACATCGGCCATCTGATGGCGATGGAAGGCGAGAGCATGACGCCGGCGGGCAAGTATCTCGTCGCTCTGAACAAGCTCGCGATCGATCGCTTCAATCCGGTCGGTCCGCTGCATCCGCAGAACCATCAGTTGATCGACATCACCGGCGACAAGATGGAACTGCTCTACGACATGCCGATCCCGCTGGGCGAGCCGCACTATGTCACCTCGATCGCGGCCGAGAAGCTGAAGCCCCTCATCCGCTACAAGTACGGCACCGACAGCCGCACCGGCGAGGCGCATCCGGCCGCCGTGCGTCCGGGTTCGGAGAAGATCGTGCGTGAACCGGGCAAGGTCACGGTCTATGCGACGGCGATCCGCTCGCACTTCACCCCGGAAATCGTCGAGGTGAACGAGGGTGACCAAGTCACTTTCCACATCACCAACGCCGAACGCGCTCAGGACGAGACGCACGGCTTCACGGTGTCGACCTATACCGGCAACCTCAGCCTCGAGCCGGGCAAGACCGCATCGGTGAGCTTCAAGGCCGATCGGGCGGGCGCCTTCTCCTACTACTGCACCGAGTTCTGCTCGGCGCTCCATCTGGAGATGGAAGGCTACCTGATGGTCAAGCCGAAGGGTGCGGCGGACGCCACCCCGGCGGCGGTGAAGGACGCGGTCACCTACACCAAGGCCGACTTCGACAAGCAGTACAAGACCAACCTCGAGACCCAAGCGGTCATCGACTCGGTCGTGAAGTACATCCTGTCGACCAACTACAAGGACTTCCCGACCGTCGTCGCTCTCGTCGAGGACGCCGTCGATCAGCTGAACTTCGCCAAGGACTCGAAGGACAAGACCGACGCGGCCGCGGCCAAGCAGGATTGGCAGCAGGGAACCCTGTGGGCGAACCAGTGGTGGCAGTATCAGGTCAAGGCCGCGGACATCGGTCTGCGCGTCAAGACCTACCTGGAGCAGAACGGCGCCAAGGTGGTCGCCAAGTGAGTTCCTTCCGGATCTCCCGTCGGCCTCACGGCCGGCGGGGGCATCCCAGCGAGACCCGAGAGGGCGGTCCGCCGCCCTTTCTGCGTTCCCGGCTCGGCCGGGACGTCGGAAGTCGGAAACAAGACGAGAAGATCAGGGCGATCTCGACCGACGACAAGAACCGTGACCACCGAACGCCGCGCGGCGTCGGGGGTGCGATCGACGACCCCGGCTCGTGGTTCCTCACGGGCCTCCAGAGGAAGACCGTCATGCTTCGAACCGCCACCGGCCTCGTCGCCGCCCTCCTGATCACCACGGCCTCGGCTGCGGCGCAGACCGCCGCTCCCGACGGCAAGGCGCTCTACGCCTCCAAGACCTGCGTCGCCTGCCACGGCCGCAACGGCGCCCGGGCGATCCAGGTGTTCCCCAACATCGCCGCTCAGGACGCCAAGTACCTGCTCGCCCAGATGAACGACATCGCCGACGGCAAGCGCGTCTCCGGCAACGACGATCGCGGCTATCCGCGCACTCAGGGCATGAAGGACGTCATGCATCTGGTGAACGCCGAGGAACGGGCGGCGATCGCCGACTACCTCTCCAAGGCGGAACCGGCGAAGGTCAAGCCGCTCGATCCGCCGATCGACGACGCCCGCCGGGCGGCCGGCAAGGACGCCTACGCCAAGGGCGGCTGCACCACCTGCCACGGCGCCGACGGCCTCAAGCCGCTCGCGACCTACCCGATCGTCGGCGGTATGAAGCGCGATTATCTCGTGTTGCAGATGACGGAAATCAGGGACGGCATCCGCAAGAACGGTAAGGTGGCCTCGATGCTGCCCTTCGCCAAGAAGCTCGACGACGCGAAGATCGCAGCGATCTCAGATTACCTGTCCCAGATCGAGCGTCCGGCCAAGTGACGCCACGGACGGAAGAAACCGGAGACACCATATGAAGAAGTTCCTTTCCTCCAGCGTCGCCGTCGCGGTCCTGATGGTCGCCGGCGTCGCCTACGCCGCCGGTCCCGCCGCAGTCGACAACGCCACCTTCGAAGCCAACAAGCAGAAGAAGGAATGGATGAGCCAGGGCGGCGAGCGTGAGGAAGCGCTCACCCTGAAGCCCAATCGCGAGAACGGCAAAGACGTCTACGAAGTCTGCTCGGCCTGCCACATGCCGGAAGGCTGGGGCCTCGCCGACGGCACGTTCCCGCAGCTCGCCGGTCAGCATCGCACCGTCATCATCAAGCAGCTCGCCGACATCCGCGACGGTCACCGCGACAACCCGACGATGTATCCCTTCGCGCTGCCCTCCGAGATCGGCGGCACCCAGGCGATCGCCGACGTGTCGGAGTACATCGCCACCCTGAAGATGAATCCCGAAAACGGGGTGGGCAAGGGTGACGACCTCGAGCTCGGCAAGAAGCTCTATGCCGACAACTGCGTGCGCTGCCACGGCGAAGCCGGCGAGGGTGATGCCGACAAGTACTATCCCCGCATCCAGGCGCAGCACTACGAATATCTCGTGCGCCAGTACAAGTGGATCAAGGAAGGCAAGCGCCGCAACTCCAATCCGGAGATGGTCGAGCAGATCAAGAACTTCACCGATCGCGACACCCTGGCGGTGCTCGACTACGTGTCGCGGCTGAAGCCCCCGGCGGATCTGGTAGCGCCGAAGGGTTGGAAGAACCCGGACTTCCAGTGATCGACGTGTGGGGGGAGGCCGCGGCCTCCTCCCGGCGATCCGGTACGAGAGCCGCCACGCGTGTCGCGTCCGAGCGGCTCTCGTCGTTTTTCGCCCGTCGGTCGTGCCGGGAATGCAGGGCTCACTTGCCTCATTTCAAGGAGCACGACCGCGTCGCATGGAATATGGATTTCCGATCGAAGATTTCGTGCGGGCGGCGTTCGGCGCCGCCGCCATCCAGGAGATACGACCGATGACGTCCACTCCTTCGGCCTCGCCGGCCGCCAAGTCCGGTTCCGGCATGGCCGGCATCCTGTTCCGCGTCCTGTGCCTGGTGGCGCTCTTGGCGTTGGGTGCGTCCTACTCCCAGCCCGCCTGGTGGGTGTCGCTGAAGGCGCCGAACTATCCCGAGCACGCGTTTCCCGACGGCGTGAAGATCCACTTCCTCGTCGACCGGGTGGCCAACGGCTGTCAGATGCGCGAATCGACCGAAGTGCTCGAGAAGGAAGCGCTCGACTGCGTCCACGAGATGGACACCATCAATCACTTCGTCGGCATGTATCCGATCGCCTCGGGTGGTCCGGTCGAGAAGCTCCTGTCGCCCTTCCTGTTCTCGATGATCGGGGTGTGCATCGTCGGCTTCGCGGTGCCCGGCGTCCGGGCGCGCACCACGGTCATGGGCCTCGGCTTCGCCGGCGTCGCGGTGTGGATGTCGATGGCGCTCTATGCGCCGAACGGCGTCCAGTATCTCGGCAAGGGCTGGGTCACCGGCCTCGTCGACAGTCTCGGCCGTTCCGAGGACGAGGCCAAGGACCAGGAGATGCATCCGATCGTCAAGCAGCTCAAGGAGTCGCTGGCCAAATCGGGCATCACGGTCGGCAACGAGGGACCGAAGATCGCGGCCGCCGCCACCAAGGCGCAATTGATCGACGTCCTGAAGGCGGTCTACGAGATCAAGGCGCCGGTCAGTCTCACCGACCCGACGGTCGGCAAGTGGACCGGACGCGGCATCGACGTGATGGCGTGGCACTACGAGGAGAGCCTGGGACGTTGGTTCAACGAACCGGTCAAGAACCAGCGGTTGGTTTCGATCATGAAGACCGCGACCCACATCGTCTATGGCGGCGTGCTCGCCGCCATGGTGCTGCTGCTGTGGATCGGCACACGGCCGCGCTCGTCGCTGTTCGTGGCGATCGCCGCCGTGCCGATGATCCTGCCGCTCGGCTTCATCGCGGAGTATTCGGCGTGGCTCTGGTGGTACGGACACAGCCTCAACGCCATGGGCGCGTTCACGCTGAAGCCGTTCATGCCGACCGTGTTCGGCGACGGCAAGGTGGCGCAGTTCTCGACCCATTCCTATCCGGCGATGGGCTTCGGACTGATGTGTGTGGTGGGTGTTTCGATGGCGGTGGCGGCGCTGATGCGGCGCTCGCTGCCGGACGAGGCCAAGACCTGAGACGGAGACGATCGACATGATCGGCTCGTATCGGCTGCTGAGTTGGGTGAAGGGGGCGATCGCCGCGGGCTTCGCGGCGGGCGTCGTCGTCCTCGTCGGGGCGGGCGTCGTGCGCTACGCCGAGATGCGGGGCATCGACGACCTCACTCGCGACGCCGGCTTCGCCGACCATCACCCGCCGGCGCCCGATCCGCGTTCGGAAGAGGAACTCGAGAATCTGCGCAAGTTCCCGCCGGGCGCGGTGGCGCTGCAGCCGTTGATCGACGCCACGCCGACCGGCGGTACCTTGAGCCTCGAGGCCAAGATCTACGCCGCCCCCGGTCGCATCACGCGAGCGATGCGCATCGAGGGCGTGCCGGGCGGCACGATCGTCGACGGCGGCGGCATCGGATCGTTGATCACCGTGGAGGCCGACGACGTGGCGATGACCGGGGTCACGCTGCGCAACTCGGGCGATCGCCACGAGACCACCGACAGCGCGGTGCGCCTGCGCGCCAAGCACGGCTCGTACAAGGACAACGTCATCGAGGACTGCCTGTTCGGCTTCGAGCTCAGGCAGGCGGATCGCAACATCATCCGCCGCAACAAGATCGGCTCGAAGGATCTGCCCGAAGCGCTGCGTGGCGACAGTGTCCGGGTCTGGTATTCGAACGGCAACATCATCGAGGACAACGAGATCACCCACGTCCGCGACACCGTGGTGTGGTACTCGACCGACAACGTCATCAATCGGAACCGGATCGTCGACAGTCGATACGGTATCCATCTGATGTACTCCCACAAGAACAAGCTCAACGGCAACAGCTTCCTGTCGAACACCGTCGGCATCTTCCTGATGTACGCCAACGACAACGACGTGATCGACAACGTCATCCACTACAGCCAGGGGCCGTCGGGGATCGGGTTGGGGTTCAAGGAGTCGTCGAACACGCGGGTCGAGCACAACGACTTCTTCGCCAACGCGCGCGGCATCTTCATGGATGCGTCGCCCTACGATCCGGAAGGGTTCAACCACTTCCGCTACAACCGCATCGCCTACAACGGCACGGCGGTGTGGTTCCATTCCGACTGGGAAGGCAACACCTTCGAGGACAACGCCTTCGTCGGCAACCACACCGGCGTCAGCGTCGACGGCACCGGCTCGGCCAACCGCAACCGCTGGCGCGGCAATCTGTGGGACGACTGGGTCGGCTTCGATCGGGACGGCGACGGCTTCGGCGACACGCCCTACGAGAGCTGGAGCTGGGCCGACCGGCTGTGGATGGACGTTCCCGACGCCCAGTTCTTCCGCACCTCGCCGTCGCTCGAGCTGATCGACTTCGTCGAGCGACTGGGTTCGCTCACCGAACCGCGCCTGATCGTGCGCGACGCATTCCCACGCCTGCACCTGCCGGATGCCGAGATCGGCGCCCGCGGCACCAAGCGGCCGGAGAAGACCTCATGACCGATGTGAACGACACCGAAAACGGCGGCGGGGCGACCGGCCAGCCGAAACGCTCGCGTAAGGTGGACGAAGAACGTCGCCGCTTTCTGCGCTCGATCGCCGTGGGCGGGGCGGTCACCTGCGTGACGCTCGCCGCCTTCGCGCAGCACAAGGTGGCCCATGCCGGTCCGCGCCTCAGACCGCCCGGAGCGCTCGACGAGGAGGCCTTCCTCGCCGCCTGCATCAAGTGCGGCCAGTGCGTCCAGGTCTGTCCGATCCGTGCCATCCACCTCGGCGATCTCGACGAGGGGCTGAGCAACGGCGTGCCCTACATCGCTGCCCGCGATCAGGCTTGCGATTTCTCCTGCGACGCCACGCAGTGCATCCTGGCCTGCCCGACCGGCGCGCTCTCCCACCTGATCGACAAGAAGGAGCAGGTGAAGATGGGCGTGGCGAAGCTCGTCGAGCCCGACGCCTGTCTCGCCCGCCAGGGCAAGGGGTGGAAGGGATCGGCGCGCGGTCCGGCCTTCCCCGGCGTGCTGCGCTATGCCGAGATCGATCGGTGGAAGGCGCAGCCGGTATCCGCCCACCCGTACGATCTGCCGCTGTGCGATCTGTGCGTCCGCCATTGTCCGATCGAAGGGGCGATCTCGCTCCAACCGATGCCGGAGGATCCGGGCTCGGCCCGGCGGACGCCGATCGTCGCCAAGTCCTGCGTCGGCTGCGGCGTCTGCGAGATGATGTGCCCGACGTCGCCCATCGCCATTCGCGTCGAGGTCACCACCTCGGGCCGTGAACCGGAAGGGAAGCACACATGAGACCCGGATTCGTCGGCCGCACCATCGACGGCCTCGGCCTCCTGTTCGGCCGCCAGCCCACGAAGCCCGCTCCGGAGCAGTTCACCGAGGAGGCGCGCGCCATGCACGTCTTCAAGAAGACGCCGGAGGAGCGCAAGCGCCGCAAGGAAGCGATCCGCGAGGAACTCGACCACCCTCAGGCGTCGAACAAGTGGCGCATCCGCCGCTGGATCTCGATCCTGGTGCTCAACGGCATCTTCATCGCCTCCTATTGGAGCGATCTGCAACTGGTGGAGGGGGCGCTGACCGCCAGCCGCGTCCTCGGCTTCCACTTCGCCGACCTCAATTCGTCGCTGCAGCTGATGCTCGCCCACAAGCACGTGGTCATCAATCTGCTGATCGGCATCACCACCGTGTTGCTGATCTATCTGGCGCTCGGCGGACGGACCTTCTGCTCCTGGGTCTGCCCCTATCACCTGTTGTCGGAGATCGCCGAGAAGCTGCACCTGAAGCTGGTCGAGAAGCGGTGGGTGAAGGATCATCCGCTCGATCGGCGGCTCAGGACGGTGATGTTCGGCGTCTTCGCCGCCCTCGCCTTCGTCACCGGCTACACGCTGTTCGAGACGATCTCGCCGGTCGGCATCCTGTCGCGGTTCCTCACCTACGGCACCGGGATCGGCCTGATCTGGATCGGTGCCCTGCTGGTGATCGAGGTGTTCTGGTCGCGGCGCATGTGGTGCCGCTATCTCTGCCCGATCGGCTTGACTTATGGCATGGTCGGCACGGTCACGCCGGTTAGAGTCGTGCACGACGTGACCTTCTGCTTCCACGAAGGCAAATGCCGAGACGTCTGTCTGGTACCGCACGTGCTCGACATGACCAAGCTGGGATATGCTTCCGAGGTGCGCACGCCGATCGGTCCGGACTGCACGCGTTGCGGCATGTGCCTCGACGTCTGTCCCACCGGTGCGTTGCGCTTCGACGTCAAGGGGATCACCAAGGTCGAACAGCCGGCCGAGTGATCCTTCGCGAGGAGCCGGTCACGGTCGTCGCCCGAGGGGGGCGACGATGGTCGCCGGGCGGGGCTCGCCCGCCGAAGAAGGACGGACGACGTATGATTTCGCTGAAAGGGGTGGTGAAGAGCTTCGGAGCCGCCCGAATCCTGAACGGGATCGACCTCGACGTGCCGGACGGCCAGCGCATCGCGCTGATCGGCTCGAACGGCGCCGGCAAGACGACGCTGTTCCGCTGTCTGCTCGGCGAGTACACCCACGAAGGCTCGGTCACGGTCGACGGCCGCGATCCCCGGCATCACCGCACCGAGGTGTTGCGTCTGGTCGGCTTCGTGCCGCAGATCGCGCCGCGGCTGGAGATGCCGGTCAAGGCGCTGATGCGCTACGTCGCCGACGTCACCGGTGGACGGGTCGAGGACATGGAGGCGATCGCCGAGCGCATGGGCCTCGACGTCGCGCCGATCCGCTCGCGCGCCTTCGTCAAGCTCTCCGGCGGCATGAAGCAGAAGCTGCTGATCGCCATGGCGCTCGGCCGGCCGACGCGACTGCTGATCCTCGACGAACCTGCGGCCAATCTCGATCCGGGCGCGCGCGCCGTGCTCTTCGAACTGCTCGCCGAGCGGCCGGAGGTGACGATGGTCATCTCCTCGCACCGCATCGACGAGATCGCGGCGCTGGTCAACCGGGTGATCGAACTCGAACACGGCCGCATCATCCTCGACGACACGGTCACCGACGCCGGTGCGCTGGGGTCGACCTTCACGGTGCGGCTGGAGACGGCGCGGGTCGAGCCGAGCTTCGCCCGGGCGGCCACCGAATGGGGACTGACCGAGACGAACGAGGGACGGTGGACGGGATCGATCGCCGGTCCCGATCGCCTGCGCTTCCTCGGCTTCGTCGCGCGTCATGCCGGTCTGGTGAAGGGGTTCACCCTGGACGAGGACACGGCGAGTGCGGGAGGGGATCGTGATGCGGTCGCTTCCCTATCGTGACCTTTCGCATGGTTTCTCGCGGCGCGGCTTCGTCGGCGCCGGCCTGTCGGTCGCCGCGGTGGCGATGCTGCCGGCCTGTTCGGAAGTGACGCCGGAGCCGCGCAAGATCAAATGGGGCCGCGACGTCTGCGAGTTCTGCCACATGGTGTTCGGCGATCGCCGCTACGCCGCCGAGATCTGGGACGCGGCGCACAATCGCGCCCGTATCTACGACGATTTCGGCTGTGCGGTGCTGGCGGCGGACGACATGGGCGTGCTCGACCGGGCCGAGGTGCGGTTCTGGGTGACCGACGATCTCGATCCCACCCGCTGGCTCGACGCGCGCACCGCGCACTATCGCGACGAGGTGGTGACGCCGATGGGCTACGCCCATTCCGCAGCGTCCACCGCCGCCGGCCATCCGATGAGTTTCGCCGCCGCGGCGAGTGCCATCCGCGACAAGGCCGCCTGTGAACACAAGACCTGAGGAGAGAGAGTTGCGCGCTCCCGAAACGGTACCCGCCGCCGCGCCCGCCGGCTCGTCCTTCTGGATCGGCTTCGCCGCGACCTTCCGGCTCGAAGTGGCGGAGGCCTTCCGGGCGCGCTGGTTCGCCTTCTATGCGCTGGTCTTCTTCGGACTGGTGGGCATGCTGCTGGTCTTCGGCCTGACCGAGAGCCGGGTCCTCGGCTTCACCGGGCTTTCCCGCACGCTCGTCACCTACATCCAGCTGACCATGGCGATCCTGCCGGTGTTCATCCTGATCACCACCGTGCGCTCGCTCGCCGGCGATCGCGAGGCGGGGGTGTTCGAATACGTCCTCGGCCTGCCGGTCGGCATCGGCGCGTGGTATGCCGGCCGCTTCCTCGGCCGCTATCTGCTCGCCGCCACGCCGGTGATCGCGGCGCTGTTCGCCGCGGTGATCTACGGGGCGGTGCGCGGCGTGCGCGTGCCGTGGCTCGAGCTCGGCTTCGACATCGGCCTGCTGCTCGTCATGATCTTCGCCTTCGTCGGCCTCGGATTCCTGATCTCGGCGGTGACGCGGTCGGTCGACACGGCGCAGACGCTCGCCTTCATCATCTGGCTGGTG